>JAAUUD010000066.1 GCA_012031655.1 Anaerolineae bacterium
AGGCTGACGCGCCGCTTGAACTCGCGGCTCCAGCTCAATTCTCGGTTTAGGATGGGGCTAACGGGCACATCCGGGTCCAGCGGCGGGCGATCGTGGGGGGACGGTTACGGAAAGACGACTGGTAGGGGCTAAGGCTGTACGCAGGTCGCGCAGCAGGGTGATGTAGTCCTCGCTGCTGTCTGGGACTGAGAGCGCCTGAAGATGAATGCCCTGATAGCCCATTTCGCGCACGGCACGGCCTGCAAATTGAACGATCTGCTGGCGGGCGGTCTCATCAGTGAGTCGCTCTGGGGCCAAGACAATCCAACTATATAGGGTAATTTCCTGATTCAGGGCCCGCCAGCGTTCCACAAAAGCTGCTGCCTGGGGTAGCTCGATAAACTCGCCGGTCTGACCGTGCCAGCGATTGGTCTGCACGTATACGGCGCTGATTCCGTTGTCACTTAAGATTGCTTCGAGGGCTTCAAATTCTTCTGTGGTACGTTCTCGATCTGTCCAACTGGCGGTGAGCCAGGTTCGGTTATCTGTGGCATACTGTGTGCCGCGTACCAGGTCCAGCAGGGTAGGGGCAAAAGCCACGCCAAGCGCAGCCAGTGCCGCTAAGCCTGCCAAGCCAAAGGCCCACAAAACCAGACACGGCACCGCAGGCTTGGCCCGGATAATGTGCCTGCGTGCATCTCGCTCACGATAGCGACTCATGCCACCAGGCGCTCCCAGAGCGGCGGCCCCAGCACCAGTAGTCCAACAATAACGGATGTCAGCGCCATCAATAGGCTTCCCCCGGCGGCCACATCTTTAGCGACCTGCGCCATGGGGTGATACCCGGGACTGGCCAGGTTGACAGCGGCTTCTAACGAGGTGTTGGCAACCTCTGCAAACCAATTCAGCGCGATGAGCAGGGTGAGCAGTGCCCATTCCAGCCGACTCAAGGAAAGCCAGAGACCCAGCAGAACGACTGAAAGGGTGGCAAGCGCCTGGATGCGGGCGTTTTTCGCATAGCGCAGCACATATAGCAAGCCTGCTACCGCGTAGCTCAGGCTGGCCAGGCGGCTTGGGCTAATCTGGGCGCTGTGCACCTGCGGAAGAATGCTCAGGGTGGAACAAACATGCTCCCAGAAGCCTTTACTCATGGATGTAATCCGGTACTTCCAGGGCGATTTCCAGGGCTTGCAGAATGCGCTGCTGGATCGCCCACATTGTCTTCTGGCTTTCTGGCGTTGCATGGTCGTAGCCGCGCAGGTGCAGGATGGCATGCGCAATGAGCAAACAGACCTCATCCAGGGGGCTGTGGCCCTCGTCCGTCGCGCGCCGTACCACATAGGGCAGGCTGATCATCACATCGCCCAGGTAATCGCTATCTTCCTGGATCGGGGAGGGTAACGGTTGTGCCGGAAAAGCCAGGACATCTGTCGGGGCATCAAGCCCGCGATAGCGCTGGTTAAGACGATGCAGTTCTTCATCTGTAGAGAGTATCAGGGAGAGCATGGAATCAGGTGGCGTGTCCGTCAGGGCTAGGCTCACCTGCGCGGCTTGTTCCAGTCGATCAAGCGGCAGTTGTTCCAGCGCGGGATGCTCCACTTGAATTTGGATCAGGATGGTGTACTGCGCTTCAGGCATGGGTTTCTCCATCCTCAGAAGGGGCAGCAGGGCGATCAGGCAGGTCAGCGGGCGGAGCGCTGGCTTCGGGTGGCGCCGTTCCTGAAGATGGGGAGGGCAGTTCTTCTGGGGCGGGTGCAGCCTCTGCCCGCACAGCTTTCATGGTGCCGCTCTTGAGTTGCGGCGCCATAGGGCGCGCCGGAACCTGATAGGCAATGCGGGGGTGATACATGGCCTGGAGGGTTTCTACGAAAATTGAGCGGATGGCCTTCAGGTCGTTGAGCGTCAGGTTGCTGTTATCCAGTTGGCCGTCGTTCAAGCGCATTTCAAAAATGGTGTTGACCACCTCTTCAATTTCCGCCTTGGTCGAAGGCCGGCGCGAACGTGTGGCGCTTTCGCAGCCATCGGCCAGCATCATGATGGCGGTTTCGCGACTGCGCGGGGTTGGTCCAGGGTAGGTGAAGTCCTCTATTTTCACGATGCTACCGGTATGTTCGGCGCGTTCTGTGGCCTGGTTATAGAAATAGAGGGCCTGGGTGGTGCCGTGATGCTCCAGAATGAACTCGCGGATGCGATGCGGCAGGTTATAGCGCCGCGCCAGGCGGTCCCCTTCTGTGACATGGCCGATGATCACCCGTGCACTCTGCAAGGGGTCATTTAAATCATCATGCGGGTTCATCCCTTCGGTGGTGTTTTCTACAAAGTAGAAGGGATTCAGGATTTTCCCGATGTCGTGATACATGGCCGCGACGCGCACCAGGCCCGCATTCGCCCCAATCGCTTCTGCGGCTAGCTCGCTGAGGTTGCCCACCTGCAAGCTGTGCTGGTAGGTGCCAGGGGCTTCGCGCAGCAGCCGTTGCAGGAGTGGGTGCTTGGAGTCCATCAGCTCGATAAGCTTAAGGCTGGTGGTCAGGTTGAGCAGATTGGTGATCACATACAGCGCGACCAGGGCAATCCCGGCTGCAAAAAGACCGCTGGTGGCCGCCACAATGCTCTGCGCCAGCAACGTCGTTGCGGAAACAGTGCCCGCCTGGCTGAGTTCAAAAGCCAGGAAGACCGTCAGGTTGGCGCCACTGATAGACAGCCCCGCCAGAAAGTAGCTGTTTAGACGGTCAATCTGGCGGAGGGTGAGCACGCCTGCCACACTGCCCACAACCACGGGTGCTGCCATGTGCAGCGCTTGGTCTGGTGGTTGCGAAACTCCCACCAGGATCGCCAACATACTGGCCGAGATAATCGCCAGTTCGATCCCGACCAGGCTGGTGAGTAGCAAGGCCAGGGCTGCCGCTGGGTAGAGATAGGGCTGATTGACGCCCTCTACGCCGAATAGGTTCACGGTGGCCAGGAAGATCAGAAACAGGCTGGCGATGAGCGCCAGCAAGCGTTGGTTATGGCGCGTTTTGGGTTCAAAGCGATCAATGTACAGCCAGAGGATCAGGGTAGTCAGGCTCATCGCCAGCAGCGCGCTCAGCAGCGATTGCAACCGGGTATTCGTGCCATCCAGCAGCCCGAATTCCTCCAGGGCTTCCATATTTTCTTCGGTGACGATTTCCCCAGCGCGGACGATCAGCTCGCCTTCTTCGAAGCTGGCTTGCTGGATGGGCACCTGCGCGGCGCGTTCGGCTTGCATGGCGCGGGTGGTATCTTCGTTATAGAAGGTGTTGGGCTGGATCAGGTCTTCGGCAATCGCCACCACAATTTCGGCTTCGCTGTTGTTAAAGCGGCTGGCTACGCTGTTCTCCAGGCTATTACGCACCGCCCGCAGGTTGCCATCGCGGATGTTGCCCTGCATGGTGCGTTCCACCAGCGCGGTCATCTCGTTGCCAATGAGGTCCCAGCGGTTATCCGGCAGGTCAAGGATTGCTTGCCAGACTTCCATCGACACATTCAAGCTGGCGATGGCTCTCAGATCGTTAACCAGCACAGGATCCGGCGCATATTTATCCCCGCGAACATGCGTGATGTAGTCTCGAATGCTGGCAGCCAGGCGGATTTGCCCCCGGGTAATATCCGGGTTGGGGTCGTAGATGGCCTCGGCTTGCGAGATGGTCTCCTGGCGGGTGCGTTCGGTCAGCACAGCGCTGTCGTAGATGCGGCTTTCTGGCGCCAGAATATCACGATCGGCCACATCTCCGCGCGAAAGGTGATCCTTTCTTCAGTGCCCACCAGATCACCAAAGGCCAGCGCCAGGGTGCCAATCGTCACAAAAGCAACAGCCAGCAGCCCCACAAGGCTGTTTTGCATCCATTGCCGAGCCTGTGCTTGCTCCGGCGTGGCACCCAGCGGAGGTAACACCAGCGGCCTCAACTCAACAACTGACGCACTACCTGGTTCACGGCTTTGCCATCAGCGCGCCCTGCCACACGCGGCATCAGGATTTTCATCACATTCCCCATATCTTTGGCAGAAGTAGCCCCTGCCTCGGCGATGGCTTCGCGCGCCAGCTTTTCCAGCTCAGTTTCGTCCATCTGATCTGGCAGGTAATCATTGATGATGGCCAGTTCGGCCTGTTCGGCGCTGGGGTCGCGCCCCAGTTGTTCCATTTCTGTGATGCTCTCCTGGCGGCGTTTGGCTTCCTTTTGCAGGATGCGGATTACGTCTGCTTCGGTGAGCTCGCGTTGTTCATCAACCTCAGTTTGCTTGAAGGCCGCGCTTAGCGAACGCAACGTATCGCGCCGCATGGCGTCTTTGGCCTTCATGGCTTCTTTCAGGTCTGTTTGCATACGCTCGGTGGTTGGGGTGCTCATGGCTATGCGCGAATGCCTCCTAAGGGTTCTCCGGCTAGCAAATGCATATGGATATGATGCACTTCCTGGCCAGCGTCCGGGCCGTTATTCAAAATGATGCGAAACCCGTTGCGAATACCTTGCTGCTGGGCGATCTGCTTGGCCACCCATAGCATGTGGCCTACCAGCGGCACATCCTCCTGTGCCAGCTCATAGACATTGGCAAAGGGCTTACGCGGGATGATGAGGATATGAACCGGCGCCTGGGGGTGAATATCGCGGATGGCCACCACCTGGTCATCCTGGTAAACAAAATCACCCGGGATTTCGCCATTGATGATGCGGGTAAAGATGCTGGGGCTTTCGCTCATGTGGGCACTCCGCTTTTAGGATAGGCTTCCGAATAAAGTTCCATTTGCGTAACGCTCCAGATGGACAGGCAGAACCTGGTTGCTGATGACCTGCGGTGCGTGCGTCTCCACCTTCAGGTAGTTGTCCGTCAATCCCATATGGAGGAAGCCTGCCTCGCTGGCACCGCGTACCCCTTCCCACAGAACAGGCAAAGTACACCCAAGATAGCGCTGATAATAGCGTGCTTCGCCTGCTTCGGAAAGCGCTTGCACCGTGGCCAGGCGTTCGCGGGCGACTTCTGGCGCAACCAACCCGCGCAGGCGCGGCGCCGCCGTGCCCTCGCGCGCTGAAAACGGGAAGGCATGCATCTTCATAAAGTCCATCTGGGTGACAAAGGCCAGGCTTTCGGCAAATTCAGCCTCGGTTTCGCCAGGGAAACCCACGATCAGGTCTGTGCTCAGGGCCAGTTCGGGGATCGCCTGGCGAGCTTGTTCCACCAAGGCCCGAAACGCGGCCTGGCTGGTGCGGCGCAGCATTCGGCGCAGGGTGGCGTCGCAACCGCTCTGGAGCGGCAGGTGCAGGTGACGGCACAGGCGTGGGTTCTCCCAGAGCTGAAAAAACCCTTCATCCAGGTTCCATGGTTCCACGCTGGAAAGGCGCAAGCGCGGCAGGTGGGTGGCTTGCAACAATGTGGCAAGCAGCGTTTTCAACCCGTGCTCCAGCCCATAATCTTCACCAAAGGCCACCAGGTTCACGCCAGTCAGCACGACTTCCTGATACCCCTGTGCTTCTAGAAACTGAACATCGCGCACCACTTCCTCAACCGAGCGACTACGTGCCTTGCCGCGTGCCAGGCGTGTTACGCAGAAGGTGCACAGGTTATCGCAACCGTCTTGCACCTTGAGGAAAGCACGGGTTGGGCCGCCGCTGGCCGGGGTGGGGTTGCGTTGCAGGGGTTCCAGATCAAAAAGTTTGGGCGGCGCCTGGCCCGTGACCTGGTTCACCAAGGTGTCCTTGTGCAGGTTATCCACCACATGTGCTACCCCCGGCAGTTGCCCCACGGTTGCCGCTTCCAGATGTGCATAGCATCCGGTGGCGATAATCTGGGCGTTGGGGCTGGCACGGTGTAGTTGACGCAGGCGCTTACGGCTATCCTTGGTGGCGCCCTGGGTTACAGCGCAGGTGTTCAGGATGATCAACTCGGCTTCTTCAGCGCTGGCCACCACCGGATAATCCAGGGCGGCAAACTGCCTGGCCAGGTGGTTGATCTCTCCCTGGTTGAGGCGGCACCCCAGGCTATCCAGATACACGCGTTTGGTCATGCTGGCCCTCACTCCGGTCCTATGATAACGATGTTATCAAAACCGACCACAACTGGCGTACTTAAATCCGTGCCCTGGGTGGTGCCCACGGCCAGCCCGATGCGCCCCTGGCGAAAACGACTGTCCTGGTAGTTCTCCTGCCACTCATTAGTGACGCAGGCGCCATTGAGTGGATTGACCATCGCCTGGCGGTTGTCGCCACGGGTGCAAAGGGGGGCAATTTGCTGATTGATGTAGAAGCGGAACTGATTATCCTGAGCGACGATGCGTAATTCATTAACGGTGGCACCTTGCTGGATCAAGGGGCTGGGGGCCCAGGGGGTGACTTCCAGCAGTTGCCGTCTTCAGCCTTCAGTAAGCGATAGAACCCATCACCGCTGATCTCAAAATGGTAGTAGTTATCCACATCGCGTTGCCGAAAAATGACGCCGTAGCGGTTGTCGTCTGAGCCGCTGAGCTGGCGTGTATGCAAGCGCAGGTCAAAATCGCTGAAGCGCCGATCCTTCAGGAGCGAATAGAAACCACTATCCGGCAAACCCACCCCTTCTGAAAGGATCAGCTCGCCATCCACAATTTCTGCGGACTGGCGCCCCTGGGGCAGGTCCCATTCATCATTATAGGCGTCAAAGGTCGTGCTGTAGAGCAACTCGCCGGGTTCTGGCACCGCAGGCGGCAGCTCGACCTGGCGGGTGAGCACAGCAAAGGTGATGCTCAGCGCCACCAGAACCACCACAATCAACCCCACACTGGCATTGCGCAGCCAACGGCTGCCAAGGCGGCGCTTGCGCATCCGCTGGCCAAACACTTGCCAGAGGTTAAGCCCCTGCACCTGCCACCACAGCCAGCCCATCAGCGCACTCGCCAGCAACGCCAGCAGCAACAGCGGCCCGAAGAACATCAACCCGGCGCTGAACCCCCACCCAACCAGGGCCCATAACACAATGCTCAGCCCTAAAAAGCTCAGGCGGATGGCGTTGAAGGCGGGTGGCTCTTTGGCGCCCACAGCGGCAAAGGTGTAAAGCGCCCCATAGCCCATGGCCAGCATCAGCCCACCCAGCACCAAACTCGCGGTGCTGGTGAGTGCTGGCGTGGACTCAGCCGCAAAGGTTTTGACAACTTCAAGAAACTCCAGCGCTACCCGTCCGGCGCCCAGCACCAGCAACAACAAGGCGCTGAACAAGAAGTAGAGCTGCAGCAGAAAAAGTAAGCGGCGAGAAGCAGGGTTGATGAAGCGGTCACTCATGGGCTGGGCTGTGGCATCCTCAACGGATCGCGGGCATTGTACCATACGGGGGCAGGTGCCGGAAAGGGCACCCACCCCGCTAAGCGGCTAGCGATCCGCCAGTTGCGCCCGTAGCGCTTGCGTAATGGCGGGGATTAGCTCGTGCAGGTCGCCCTGCAAGCCATAGGAGGCCATCTCAAAGATGGGGGCGTTGGGGTCTTTGTTGATGGCGACAATGGTGCGGGCGGAGCGCATCCCCGAAACATGCTGGATGGCGCCCGAAATACCCACCGCAAAATAGAGCTCCGGGCTAACATCCTTGCCTGTTTGCCCGATCTGGTGCGCGTAAGGGATCCAACCCGCATCCACGGCGGCCCGGCTGGCGCCCACGGCGCCCCCCAACACACTGGCCAGTTCTTCCAGAGGGCCAAAGCCCTCTGGCCCGCCAACGCCGCGCCCGCCAGCCACAATGACCCGTGCACTGGTCAGGTCTACTTCGGCGCTGCTGGCCGCGAAAGCCTCCACCTTGGTGGCAATAGCATCTTCTGCCAGGGCGGCTTCGGCCCACTGAAGCGGTGGGCTGGGGGCATCTGGCACGGGTTGAGCGGTAAAGGCACTCTCGCGCAAGGTGGCCAACTGAACAGTTCCGCGCCGCAATACCGCCCGGCATAGGACCTTCCCATCATAAGCCGGACGTACGGCCACAAGGCGCTCCTCTGACCATTCCAGGCTCAGGCAATCCGTCAGGGCGCCCACTCCCAGGCTGCCGGCCAGGCCGCTGAGCACCTCGCGCCCGCGCAAGGTATGCCCGGCCAGCAGGGCGGCAGGCTGTTCCGCGTCCACCAGGGCCCGCAGGAGCGCCACATGGGGTTCAAAGCGGTAGCTCTCCAGGGTGGGGTCTGCTGTGGCGATAATCGCCTGGGCGCCAAATTGTCCGGCCCGCACTGCCAGCGCTTCGACCAGCTCAGGGGTGCCTGCCGCAATGATCCCCACCACCTGGCTGCCCAATGCTTGTGCAGCTGCTAGCGCCTCGCGTGCGGATTGCACCAGTTTGCCATCAGAGTGCTCTAACCAGACCCAGACGGTGCTCATAGCAGTTTGGCCTCCATTAGTTTTTGGACCAGGGCTTGCGCTTTGGCGCTGGGGGTGTCTCCTTCGATCATCTCCACATTCCCAACACGCTCCGGCAGGTTAAGGTATTCCAGCACTTCTACGGCTGGCGGCTCCAGCGCCAGGTCCAGTTCTGCGGCGTCCCAGATGGAAATAGCAGCGCGCGATGCTTTGCGAATGTTCACAAAAGAGGGGTAACGGGGTTCGTTGATGTCGTCAAACAGGCTGACCACCGCTGGCAGGCGCGTGCTGACCGTCTGAATGCCCTGTTCGAGCATCCGCTCCAGGCGGAGCGTGCCTGCTGTAGGGTCGACCTGCAGGAGTTTGAGCATCGAGCCAACCACGTTCCAGCCCAGTTGGCGGCCCAGCATATAGATATGCTGATCGTTGGCCGTATCGGTGAACTCTTTGCCAAACAGCACCAGGTCCACATCGCCCAATTTGCGGATGGCTGCCGCCATCGCCTGGCTATGCTGGAGGCTGTCGTGTTTTTCCAGCGCTGGGTCCCAGATGCGCGCCGCTTGTTGAATGCCAATCGCCAGGCTCTTCTTGAGCGCTTCATCATGGGCCTCGTTGCCCAGCGTGAGGACCGTCGTCCGTGCCCCGTAGCGTTCTTGCAACAGCACGGCTTCGGTAACGGCGTATTCATCCCAGGGATTAAGGACCAGTTTATCGCCCCAGGTGACCACCCCCTGCGGATCCACGCGCACGGTCGCGTTATCATCCGGGGTGGCTTTGGTGATCACAACCACATGCACAGTATTTTCCCCCTATTTGGGTCTCTGAAAGGATAGGGCAGGGCAACCCGCTTGTGTGCGCTTGCCCTGGTAGCAGCTTGGGTCTGTTAAGCAGGCACGAGGTCGGCTTCTTCCAGCCAGGCATCCTCGTTATAAGCGGGGAGTTCACAGCGCAGCGGTTTGTCCTCGCGGTAGCCCAGCGCATAATCCGCTTGGATGAGCTGGTGAATCTCGCTGGTGCCTTCGTAAATCACGCCGCCTTTGGCGTTGCGCAGGTAGCGCTCTACGGGGTATTCATCGCTGAAGCCGTACGCACCGTACAACTGCACCGCCTCCAACGCCGCTTTGACGCTGCAATCGGTGGCGTACCACTTGGCCAGGCTGGTTTCGCGGGTGTTGCGCTGGCCCACGTTCTTTAGCCAGCCAGCTTTCATCACCAGTAGGCGCGCGCTCTCGTACCACTGCTGCATATAGGCGATTTTCTGTTGAATGAGCTGGTGCTTGCCGATTTCGACGCCAAAGGTGCTGCGTTCGTGGGCGTACTTCACGCTTTCTTCCAAACAGGCACGGATGAGGCCCACTGCGCCCGCCGCCACGGTATAGCGGCCGTTATCAATGCAACTCATGGCGATTTTGAAGCCTTCGTCTTCTTCCCCGATGCGGTGGCTGGCCGGAACGCGCACATCATCCAGCTTGACCCAGCCAGTCGAGCCAGCACGCACGCCCAACTTACCGTGCAGGTCCCTGGTGGTTACGCCCGGCATCTCGTTGGTGACCATAAAGGCGGTTATGCCGGCATGGGCGGGGGTTGCCTGGGGGTCGGTCTTGGCAAACACCAAAAAGTGATGCGCCTTGGTGGCCAGGCTAATCCACATTTTCTCGCCATTGAGGATGTAGTCGTTGCCATCGCGCCGGGCGGTGCTGGTCATGGCGGCAACGTCGCTGCCCGCGCCGGGTTCCGTCAAACAAAACGCTGCGTAGCGTTCGCCGCGTGCCTGCGGGACCAGGAACATCTGCTTTTGTTCCTCTGTACCCCATTGAAAGACCCCCATGCTATTGAGGCCCATATGCACAGAGATGATCACGCGCAGGGTGGTGTCTACCCGTTCGAGTTCTTCGCAAACCAGCGCCAGGGTCAGGTAGTCGAAGCCCTGGCCACCGTAGCGAACGGGAATATTAATGCCCAGGATGCCCAATTCGGCCATACGGGGCAGGATTGCCGGGTTCATCTCCTGGCGGCGGTCCCATTCTGCGATTGTGGGAGCGATTTCTTTGCTGGCAAAGTCGCGCACCATTTCCTGGGCACGGCGTTGCTCTTCATTTAGCGCAAAGTCCATGGGCGTTTTTCCTGTCTACTGGCATCAAGCTCTAGTTTAGAAAAGCTCTCCAATTATATCATCCCCCCGCTGGGGCGTGCTATAATGGTCTGCCAGAGCATCCACTACCCGTTGAGGCAGGTGATTAATGAGCGTTTCTTCTGCAAACCCGCCCGGCAAGCAAACCGATAGCGCCAACGAGCAAGTGACTCAGCCTATCCAGCCTTTGCCAGAGGCGGCCATTCCCCAGGCCAACGCCCAAGCGACCCCTGCCCCGTCACCCGCGCCCGAAGCAACCAACCTGGCAGGCAAAAAATCCTCATCGTGGAAGATACCATCGAACTGGCGGAGGTCATCCAGGCCACGGTAGACCGCCTGGGCGTCACCACTTTACATGAAACGCACGGTGCAAAGGCGCTGGAAACCTTTAAGGCCCACCAGCCAGAGATGTTGCTGTTGGATATTGGCTTGCCAGACATCATCGGCTGGAAGCTGCTGGATAGCATCAAGCAAATGGAAGCAGAAAAGCGGCCCTACGTGGTGGTGATCACGGCCTATGGCGACCCGGCCAATCGCTTGATGGGCAAGTTGCAGGATGTCGATGCCTATCTCATCAAGCCGTTTTCGCCGGATGAGGTCGAGCGCGTGGTCAAGGGTGTGTTTAACCAGACGCTCAAAAAGCCAGAAAAGGGTGGGGGACTGGCCGCCCTCCGCAAGCTGGACCCTCGCCCTACCACGCCGCCCGCTCCTTTGCAGGCGTCTTCTGCACTGGACGAAACCCAAAAAATAGAACCCCCCGCGTTG
Organism: Anaerolineae bacterium; assembly: GCA_012031655.1. Classification (GTDB taxonomy): domain Bacteria; phylum Chloroflexota; class Anaerolineae; order Aggregatilineales; family J027; genus JAAUUD01. The sequence continues at coordinate 11,185 of JAAUUD010000066.1, forward strand.
GAGCCCCCGTCCGCACCACGTGATCCCGGTCAGCCTCCCGCCCAGCCATGAAGCGGGGCGGGCTGGTGCTGCCTGGCCTGGTGCGCTTGGTCAGCGTAGGGTTGCTGCTGGGCGGTGCACTCGCCCTGACGCGGGCTCCAGAAGGGGTCCCGCAGGATGTTACGCTACGCACACCTGCCTCCTCCAACCCGGAGCTAGTGCGTTTGCAGCTCTGGAACCAGGCCAACACGGACTGGAACGCTGTTCAACGGGCGGCGTGGCTGGCCTGGCAGGCGGAGCACAGGCGCCACCCTCTGGCCAGTAGCGCAACGGGTTCCCGCGCAAGTGCACTGGAACAAGCGCTGGCTGCCGAAGATTGGGCGCGCGCGGGGGAACTTCTGGCCGATGCGCTGGCCCAGGACCCGCAAAACCTGTGCTGAATTATCAATGGGGCTTGCTACAACTCCCAGCGCCGGAGGCTCTGCCTGCGTTGGAAGTGGCCGCCGCGCAACGAGGGCCGCAGCAGGCCGGGGCAGCGCGTTTGCTGGGCATTCTTCAGGTGGGGCAGTTTACCTTGCTGGACCTGACGCTGCCGTTGGTGGAGCTTAGCGAATGGCCCCATGCTGAGCGCCTGCTGAGCCAGCTCGTTGAACAGGATGGCTTAAACAGCCTGGCCTACGCCTATCGTGGTTATGTGCGCGCCCAACAGGGCGACTCCAACGCGCGTGCAGACCTGGAAACTGCCAACGCGCTGGAGCCCTTCAATGCGCTCCCCTATTTTCTGCTGGGTCTGGTGGAGCGCGAAGCGGAGAACTTTGGCCCCTCGCTGGATGCCTTCAACAGTGCCTATCTTCTGGCGTCTGATAACCCTGCTATCGTTGCGGAACTGGCGAATGCCTACCAGATCAATGGCGATCTGCCTACTGCGGCGGAGTGGTTTACTGTGGCGACCACATTAGCGCCCGAGGATGCGCGGTTTGTGGCCTTGCGGGCTGCCTTTTATGCAGAAAACGCCTATGCGCTGGGGCCTGAGGGCGAAGGAATAGCGTATTTGCGCCAGGTAGCCGCCGACTTCCCCACGAATGCCCACATCCTCACAAGTTGGGGATGGGCGCAGGTGCAGCAGGGGGAACTAGCCGCCGCCGAAACGGCCCTGACCGAAGCCTGGCGCCTGGCGCCCACGGACCCCCGCGTGCGCTATTTTGTGGGCGTCTGGCAGGAGCGGCAAAACCAGATCGCCGCCGCCATCGAGCATTATTCCGTTGTGGTTGAAACAGAAAATCCCTATCGTGAAGCCGCCCAGACCGGTTTGGAGCGCTTGCTGGGGCGGCTCAACTGACCAGCACCACCCCCAGCCAGGCCACCAACACCAGGTTGGCGGCCAGCAGAAATTGCACCTGCCCATCGGCTAGCGGGTCTTCGGAGGCATCGCCACGCATGTCGCGCCCGCGCACAACCCGCCGTACCAGCGGCACCACAACCAGCAGCACCCCCCCTAGCCATAGGGGAAAGGCCCCGCTCAGGATGCTGGCCAGCAGGCAACCCAGCGCGATCACCAGCATGGCATAGCCCAGCCTTTGCGTGCCAGACTTGCCTAGCAAGCTGGCTGTATTGTGCAGCCCGGCAGCCTGGTCTGCTTCATAGTCGCGCACCTGGTTGTAAAGCTGGCCATACGCTGAGATTAGGCTCACGCTGATAACCAGCAGCCAGACTTCGCGCGGGGCAGGGTCATAGACCATATAGGCCGAAAGTAAGAGCAATGTACTCAGCATCAGCACATGCGAGATCAGGTCCAGCACGGGGAGGGCCTTGAGGCGCACGGGCTTC
>JAAUUD010000067.1 GCA_012031655.1 Anaerolineae bacterium
ATCCCCTGCGCAGGATGACTAGCCACTAGAGCGCCCCGCTGTAGTCGTAGTCGCGTGGGTCGATACCCCGGAAGTACAGCACGCGGGCAGCCCCAGCGGCGACCTGCTCGTTGGCCACGCGCAAAGCCGTGATGAGCTTGTCGTTCAGGGCTGGGTCCTGGCTGTCTCCCAGGATGTAGGCGACCTGGTCGCGCAGGGCCTGGTTCTGGCTGGCGAAGGCGTTGATCAGATGGTCGCTGATGACGTGGCTCATCCGCGTGAGGGCCGCCCGTGCCACATAGCTGCGGATGCCTTCATCACGCGTGGGCAGTTCCGCCACCAGCAAATCCACAGTGAGCTTGATGGCGGCCTGGGCGTCTTCTGGGTGGGACAGGTGGATGATGATGTCTGCCAGGGTTTCGGCCAGCAGTTCGCGCTGGGCCTGGGGAACGCTCATGTTCGCCAGTTCGGCAATCAGCGGCATGAGGGCGGCTTCGCCCAGGTTGGCTAGCGCGCTGGCAAAATGGCGGATGTGCCAGCCTTTTTCTTTTTTCATGCCTTCCACCAGCGGCCCCACTGCGCGTACATCCTTGAGCTGGCCCAGTGCATCCGCAACGCTGGTGCGAACCGGCGCTTCGAAATCGCCCAGCGCCTCGATGAGCGGCCCAACCCCCTCCGGGCTGCCAATCTCGCCCAGCGCCAGGGCTGCGGTGCTGCGGATGGCCATCCAATCGGAATAAAGCAAGGCATCAGCGACAGGTTGCACGGCGCGGCGGTCGCGGATTTTGCCCAGGATGCGGGCGGCGTCTTCGCGCTCGGAGAAAGTTCGCTCGCGCAGCACCTTGATGAGCGCCTCCACCGAGAGCGGACTGAGGAAGGCTTCGCAGGCGGTCAGCGCATGTTTGCGGATGTCAAAATCGGGGTCTTCCAGCGCGCGGATCATCACCGGCAGGGCGACCTTGTTGGGGTGGGCGGCCAGGTAGCGCGCAGCCTCTCGACGGGCCTCGACCGGGGCGCGGGTATTGCGCAGCAAATCAATGTTGGTGAGGATGTCAATCGAAGCAACGTCCGAGGCGAGGTCGCTCATGCTCTGCTAATCCCTGGTGAACTACACCACCTCTATCTTAAACGGGCGGCGCGTTTTTTCAAAACCCGAAGCGGGGGCAGGGTGCCTGCCCCCGTGCTTTGTGAGGGGATTAGCCGCGCAGGTGGGCGCCCAGGGCGGCTTCCACAGCCCGGGCAATCTGCTGGTGCAGCTTGCTGACCTGCTTATCGGTCAGGGTGGCTTCGGGGTCCTGATACGTGAGGGCATAGGCCAGCGACTTCTTGCCAGGTGGGATCGGCTCGCCCTGGTAAACGTCAAACAGGTGCGCTTCGGCCAGCAAATCGCCACCTGCCTCGCGGATCACGGCTTCGACCTGCGCCGCCGGGGTATTCTCTGGCACGATCAACGCCATATCCTGGTAAACCGCTGGCTGCGTGGGTAGAGGGCGCACCGGGTGGCCGGGCCGCATGTGCTCCAGCAGGGCGTCCAGGTCGAACTCCGCTGCCAGGACGGGCAGGCTCAGGTCCAGGCCCAGGCCAAAGGCGCGCCGCACCAGCGGGTGCACCTCCCCAAAGACGCCAATAGCCTGCCCAGCCAGACGCAACTGAGCACCCGCCCAGGGTGGAAGCTGCTATGCTCTGTGGCGGCGATCTGAACCGCCTCGGTAGGGAGTTGCAGGCCCACCAACAAGGCTTCGACCACGCCTTTCAGGTCAAAAAAATCCATGTTCTGGCTCTGGCGTAGGTCGCGTTGCCAGGCGGGTTGCTGGCGCTGGCCCATCATCAGGATGGCCAGGCGGCGCGGTTCCTCGGGCAGCGGCCCATTTTGAGCGGGCAGATAAACCGTGCCGATCTCGAAGAGGTTCTGGCGGGTCTGGAAGCGCGCATTGAGTTCTGCGATTTCCAGCAGCCCGGCCAAAAGCGTCTGGCGCATCACCGTTTTGTCAGAGGCAATCGGGTTGGCCAGCGTGATGTAGTGGCCCAGGCCCCAGCTATCAGACTGGCCGGACGGCACCAGGCGCGCTTCGCGTTCGGGGGTGGTCAGGCGGTAGCTGATGACCTCGCGCAGCCCGGCCCCCACCAGCAAATCGCGGGCTGCTTCTTCGCGCTCCAGGGCCGGGTTGCTGTGCTGGGGCGGCAGCATGTCGCGGATTTGCGTATCGGGAATGCGGTTGTAGCCATAGACCCGGGCGATGTCCTCCACCAGGTCTGCCTGGCCGATGACGCCCGTCCCAATATCCAGGCGATGCGCAGGCACGGTCACCAGCAGGTTGCCGGAGTCTTCCACCACGGCAAACCCCAACCGCCGCAGGATGCTCACAATCTCGGCTTGCTGAATGTCAAAGCCCAACAGGCGGCGTACTTCGGTCACGGGGAGTTCCACCACCACGGGGTCGGGCGGCTGGGGGTATTCATCCAGCACGCCGGGGACCAGGGTACCGCCGCTGACTTCCAGCAGCAGGCGCAGGCCGCGCCCCAGCCCTTGCAGGGCCAGCGCCGGGTGCACCCCTCGGCTAAAGCGTGCGGAGGCCTCGCTGTGCATCTTGGTGCTGGAAAGCACCTTGCGAACGTTGATGTTATCCCAGGCGGCGGCCTCCAGCAGCACGTTCTGCGTGCCCTGTGGGCGGGCACTGGCCTTGCCGTGCGGCAGCGCTTCGCCTTCCACGGGGATGCCCGTGGCGTCCAGTAGATGGTCAGTGGGGTCCTGCACCTCAGATTCCAGCCCGCCCATCACCCCGGCGAAGGAGAGCGGCCCGGCTTCGTCCGCCACCAGCAGGAAGTGCGGCTCCAGAGGGTGGACTTTGCCATCCAGGGTGGTCAGGTGCTCGCCGGGGGTGGGTAGCCGGGTGATGATATGCGGCGTGTTGCCCTCCGCCCGCTCTACCAGGATGTCGTAGTCGAAGGCGTGCGTGGGCTGGCCGATTTCGAACATCACGTAGTTGGTCACGTCCACCAGGTTATTGATGGGCCGCTGACCGATCAGCCTGAGGCGGCGCTGCATCCAGCCGGGCGAAGGGCGGACGGTGACACCCTGCACCAAACCCAGGGTGAAGCGCGGGTTCAGGCTTGGCTCGCGGATTTCGAGGTGCACCGCGTCGTTGATGTGGCCTGCGCCATTGGCTACGGGGAGGCTGGTGTCCGGTGTGTGCAGGGGCGCGCTGTAGAGGGCGGCTACTTCGCGCGCCACCCCCAGGATGCTGAAGCAACGCGCCAGGTTGGGCGTCAGTTCAATATCCAGCACCACCTCGCCCAGCGCGTCTTGCAGGGGCGTCCCCGGCGTGTGCCCCGCGAACTCGGCGTAATCCAGCAGCAGCACGCCTTCGTGCTCCTCCGAGATGCCCAGTTCCAGCTCGGAGCAGACCATGTGGCGGTTGGGGATGCCACGGGATGGCCTTTTCTTGCAGGATCATGCGCTGGCCGGGTTGCTCGGCATGGCCATTGTAGACCTCGGCGCCTTCGCGGGCGACCGCCACCACCAGCGGCGGATTAAGCGGGCCCTGGCCTTTGTAGGGCCACAGGTTCGGCGCCCCGGTGACGATCTGCTCGACCTCGCCGGTGCCATGATCCACCAGGGCCAGCACCAGCTTATCCGCGTTGGGGTGGGGCTGGACCTCGTGCAGATGGCCCAGCACCAGCTTTTCGCGGTCCCACACCAGGTGGTCCGACTGCGGCTGGACCACGCCCGGCGGAGGTGGCCCCTGTGGCACGCCAATATAGTCGATGCTACCGACTTCCAGCCCAGCCAGGGTCAGGCGCTCGGCCAGGGCCTCGGCGCTGACCTCCGGCGGAAGCTCCACCATTTCTCGCAGCCAGGATAACGGTACACGCATGGTTGTTTTGCCCTCTTTCGCTTGATTTGGCCCGTATAAACGTGGGTGATGGCGCGCTTAGAACTGTTCCAGAAAGCGCAGGTCGCCGCTCCAGAAATAGCGAATATCGTTAATGCCGTGCTTGAGCATCGTGATGCGCTCTGGCCCCATGCCAAAGGCAAAGCCGCTCCATTGGGTGGGGTCGTAGCCGCCGTTTTCCAGCACCACCGGATGGACCATCCCGCAGCCCATGATCTCGACCCAGCCGGAATATTTGCACACGCGGCAACCCTCGCCCCCACAGATGAAGCATTCCACGTCCACCTCCATGCTCGGCTCTGTGAAGGGGAAGTGACTGGCCCGGAAGCGCACCCGCGCCCGCTCGCCATACATCCGCCGCGCAAAATCCGCGATGGTGCCCTTGAGGTCCGTCATGGTGATGGTGCGGCCCACCGCCAGCCCTTCTACCTGGTGGAACTGGATCTCGCTGCGGGCGGTGATTTGCTCGTAGCGGTAGCACATGCCGGGCAAAATCACGCGGATGGGGCGGGTCCCCTTGGCGCCCAGGGCGTGCATCGCGCGGATTTGCCCAGGCGAAGTGTGGGTGCGCAGGATGACGTTCTCTTGCGTGGTGTAGAAGGTATCCCACATATCCCGGGCGGGGTGATGCGGCGGCATGTTCAGCGCGGTGAAGTTGGTGTAGTCGTCCTCCACATCCCGCGAGCGGAACACCTGAAAGCCCATCTCGGCCCAGATGGCTTGAATCTGGCGCAGGGTGCGCGTGGAAGGATGCAGACCACCGGCTTCGCGCGGGCGGCCCGGCAGGGTCACGTCCAGCGCACCTTCTTCCAGCGAGCGGGCCAGCTCTTGCTCCTGAATGAGGGTTTCGCGCGCCTCGTAGGCGGTGGTCAGGGCTTCCTTCACGCTGTTGACCGTTTGGCCATACTCGGCGCGTTCCTCTTTGGGGAGCGTGCCGATGGCCTTGAGCGCCTTTGCATCGCGTCATTGATGTATTGGCGCTTCCAGGCTTGCAGGCTCTCACGCTCCGCCAGGGCGTGGAGTTCTTCCAGGGCGCGTTGCTGCATCTGTAGCACATCGTCGGCCATATCCGGTTAGTCCTCTCTTTCACACTCAACGTCAATGCGATCCAGAAAAATACGGGCGTTGCAGGCCAGGCTAAAGCCCTCTGCATGGACGCGGGCGCGCCCTACCGAAGCGCGCCCGTCGGCGTAATCGATGCCAAAGTACTCAATCTCATACGGCCCTTCGATCAGCGCATCGGCATATTGATCAACTGCCAGCATCACGTCGCGGGCTTCGGTGTTGGCCCAGCGCAGGCGCCCCAACACCAGAAACGTGAGCAGGAGCAGCACCAGCGGCACCGCACCAAAGGCCAGCGCCCGCCGCCAGCGCAACTGCCGCGCGATGTTGAGGTAGAGCCAGACCAGCCCCACCATCGCGGCATGCACCAGCAACACCAGCGGGAAGAAGAGCAGCACATCTCGCGTGCTCCCGAACACGGCGGTCAGGTCGTTCCAGAGGGCCAGCACGCCATTCAGCAGCGGCGCCGTCACCAGCACCATCCACCACAGCAAGCGCGAGCGCCAGAAGGCAGTGATCATCCAACTGAGCAGGGTGCCATAGAGCGCCAGGATGATTCCGGTGAGCAGGGTTTCGCGCCAGTTGATGCGCGTGGGGACGTCTGAAAAACGCAGCCAGGGGTCCAGCATCACCAGCAGGCTGCCCAGGGCCAGCCCGCTGACCATGGCGACCAGGCGCAACGCGTGCGGATCCAGGCGGACGGCCCGCTTGCCAGAGGCTGTAATCGGCGGCGGTGTTAGGCTGTTTTGGGGTTCTTCCATCGCTTGCTTGTGTCCTTTGCCAATCAAAAAGCGCTCGCCCCAACAGGGACGAGCGCTTGAAAGCTCGCGGTACCACCCTGGTTACCTGGCCCCAGGCCAGATCACCTCGATTTTCCCATTAACGCCGGGAACGCGGAGCACCTACACAGCCCGTGTGGACCTTCAGCGCTCGGCTCAGGAGCGAATTCGGCAGGCTCGCTGCACTTTGCCCGGGTTTTCAGCCTCCGACCCAGGCTCTCTGGCGGGTGCGCAGCACCACGCTGCCCATGTTCTCCCTCAACGCCACGGTTGATTGATGTTGCTGTTAGTGTGCCAGATGGATAGCGCGCCTGTCAACCGCCAGGTTAGCCATCCGCCAGCACGTTATCAACAGCCGCGCCCAGTTCGCGCAGGTTGCGCACCAGGAAGACACCATGCGCCAGCGGCGCGTAGCGGTGCATGTCGCTGTCGCCCGTGCCCCATTGATAATCTGGCTCTGGGCAAAACCACAACACCCGTCGGGCGCCGCGTTTCATCAGTTCTGCGATATCCAGGCGCGGGTCGTTGTAGTTGTTGCGGCCATCCCCAATGAACAGCACGCTGGTTTTGCCATCCACTGCATCCCAGAAATCGTGGTGGAAGGTCTGCAAGCTGCCGCCCAGGTCCGTGTTGTAGAAGCCGCGCGGTTCTCCCGCAGGACCACCGCCACCGCGTCTTGCGGTTGCAGGGCCTTGAAGTGATGCGTAACTTCCGCCATGTCATCAATAAAGATGAACGAGCGCGCTTTGGCCACCACATCTTGCAGCATGTAAGTGAGCGTGAGTGCGAACTCGGACATGTAGCGCATGGAGCCGCTCAGGTCGCAGATGGCTACCACCTTTGGCTTGACATGCCGGTGGCGGTGCTTGATCTCCAGCGGCACGCCGCCATACTTCAGGTTGTGGCGATGGTGCGCTTGGGGTCAAGCTGGCCATCCGAGGCGCGGCGCTGGCGCAGGGCAGCCCGGGCCCGCAAACGCACCGCCAACCGCCGGATTTCATCCCGCACCAGGTTGGCTTCTTCTGGCGTAAGCTGCTGAAAGGGCATGTCCATCACATCTGGTTTGGGTTCGGGTTCTTGCTCTGCCACGCGTTCCGCCACGGAAAGCCCGGTGTAGTTGGCCAGTTGCTCGGCCAGGGCATCAGCGTTTGCTTCCATCATCTCGCGGATTTCCTCGCGCGCGGCGTCACTCATGCCCATCTCGCGCAGGGCTTCCATCAATTGTTCGATGAGATCGCGCACCTGGTCCAGGGCGGCTTCGCGCTGCATCCGGCGGTCGTAGAGGCTTTGCTGGTAGAAGCTGTTGGCGTTGGGCAGCCCCACATGCTGGCCCATCTGGTCCAGTTCTTCGCCGGAAAAAGGCTGCCCCTGCTGGAGCTTATCCAGCAGGCGTTGCAGGGCTTCGTTGCTGCCCAGCAATGACTGCAACGCTTGCTGCAACATCTGCTGCTGCTCTGGCGAAAGCTCCTGCGTCATGTCGACCATGGGCGGGGTGTTCTGGTCAAAGAACAGGGGGAAGAAGTAGTCAAAAGCTGCCCAGTCCTTGTGTTCCTTAACCAGGGTAGCCCGCAACGCTTCCATGAAGATCGCGCGTTCGAACACCCCCACCGAGTCCATCGCCTGGAAGGCGTCTTGCGCCTCTGCCAGCGAAACACGAATACCGGCTGCCCGCAGGCAGCGAACGAAATCTACGGCGCGCTGATCCATAATCCCTTGCCCTCTCTACTCAACATCGTTCCTACGCAAAAGCGAACAGCTTACTCCATTTTGGGCGGTTTGCGGCGGCGTGGGTCCCCCAGGTACAGCAGATGGGCGGCATAAAACAGCCCCCCAGCCAGGAAGCACGCCAGCGCAGCCAGCACCAACACCGCCTGGAGCACCCCGCTGGTGGTGATGGCACCCAGGCCCAGAAACAGCCCCACCACAATCCCCACAATTGCCACCACGTTGGGCGGCTGGCGCTTGAGGCGTTGTTCCAGCGGGATATTGACACGATAGCCGCAATTGCTGCACACCAGGTCGCCCAGCAGGATCGGTTGGCCGCAACGCGGGCACTTTTCGATCTTGGGGATGGGCACAGGCGGCGGCTGTTGACGAGGTTGACTCATGCAGATTTCCCTAGCAGTCCCAATTGATAAAGTGCGCGTCCGACCACGGCCAGCGTCACCACATTGGGGAAGTCCCCGGCGCCCCAGCGCCCCAGCACCTGGTCCACCGGCAAGCGATGCAGGTGCAGCAGTTCCGTGTTTTCCAGGTGGGGCGCTTGCACCGCAAGCGCCTCCCGCGCCAAAAACGCATGGACTGCCCCGCAGCCCCGGTTGCCATCAATGAAAAAAGCGCCCAGGGCTTGCCAATCGGCGCTGGTGTGGCCGGTTTCTTCGCGCAGTTCGCGCTGGGCAGCATTGAGCGGCGTGTCCTCGCCTTCGATGTAGCCTGCCGGGAGTTCCAGCGAGACCTGGCGCGGGCCGTGACGGTAGTGCTCCACCATCAAAACTTCACGCGCTGGTGTCAGGGCAAAGATCGCCGCAAAGGGCGGCATCTCCACCCGATAAAAATCTGGGATTTCGACCCCATTCGGCAGGCGAACATGCTCGCTGGTCAGGCGCACCCAGGGCGCAGCATCCACCAGCACGCGCTCTGCCAGCACCTGCCAGGCGCCCAGGGGGGCGGCCTGCTGCGCATCGTGCGTCATGCTCAATTCCAGCTGCCGCGCGTCCGGCCACGCCCACCGCTGCTGCGCCGTCCGCCGCTGTTGAAAGGGTCGTCCTCGGCGTTGCTGCCACGCGAGAGGGCACGTTTGGCGCGTTGGGCGTCGGTTTCGTGCTTCAGCAGCACGGTCAGCGTGTCTTCCAGCGTTTTCTGGTCCAGGGTATCGGCATTGAGCATCACCAGCGCCTTGGCCCAATCGATAGTCTCTGAGACGCTGGGGTTCTTTTTGAGGTCCAACTGGCGCAAATTCTGGACCACTTCGACCGCCTGGGTGGCCAGCTTGTCTTTAAGTTCTGGCACACGCAGGCGCACAATGGCCAGTTCGGCGTCGTGGGTGGGGTAGTCGATGAACATATACAGGCAACGCCGCTTGAGCGCTTCGGAAAGCTCGCGCGTGTTGTTGCTGGTGAGCATCACAGTCGGTTGATGACGCGCCACAATCGTTCCCAGTTCCGGCACGGTCACCTGAAAGTCGGAGAGGACTTCCAGCAAAAAGGCTTCAAACTCGGCATCGGCGCGGTCGATTTCATCAATCAGCAGCACACTCTGTTGTTCGGCGGTGATCGCCTTTAGCAGGGGGCGTGGCAGCAAAAAGCGCTCAGAGAAGAAGATGTCTTCTTCCTGCCCCAGGCGGTCCGCGGCTTCGTGGAGGTTCTGGGCATCGGCCAGGATGTTTTGCAGTTTATCGCGCAAGAGCTGCGTATACAGCATTTGCTTGGCATATTCCCACTCGTAAAGGGCTTTGCTTTCGTCCAGCCCTTCGTAGCACTGTAAGCGGATCAGCGGGCGTTGGGTGGCCTTGGCGTAGCTCTTGGCGAGTTCCGTCTTGCCAACTCCGGCGGGACCTTCCAGCAACAGGGGTTTACCGAGTTTTTCAGCCAGGTAGACCACGGTGGCAATGGGGTCCGTGGCGATGTAGTTCTGCGTGGCCAAAGCTTGCTTAACGGCCTGAGTATCTGAAAACACGATGGGTCATCCTTCTGCGTTTGCCGCATTCAGTCTTTTTGAGTTTAGCACGGTCGATTGGCGGGGAACAAGCAAGGCCAGTTGCCGGGCGCGGCTAGCCTTCCACCACCAGCTTATAGCCCACGCCCCACACCGTTTCGATGATGGCTGTGCTGCCCTTGAGCTTGTGCCGCAAATGCGCGATGTGCACATCGACGGTGCGCGTTTCGCCAAAGAAGTCAAAGCCCCAGACGACTTCCAGCAGCTTTTCGCGGCTGAAGACCAGGCTTTCGTTTTCCACCAGGGTCAGCAACAGGTCAAATTCCTTGGTGCGTAGCTCCACGAGGCGTTCGCCAACGCGCACCGTGCGGCGTGCGGGGTCAATTTTTAGGTTGCCCGCCTGCAAGACCGCTTCGCGGTTCTGGGGCGCGTTGCGGCGGGGTTCGGCCCGGCGCAGTATGGCTTTGATGCGCGCCACCAGCTCGCGCGGGTTAAAGGGCTTGGTCATGTAGTCGTCCGCGCCCAGCTCCAGCCCCACAATTTTGTCGATGTCGTCATCGCGGGCGGTGAGCATCAAGATCGGCACATCCGAAGTTGACCGAATCCGCTTGCAGACCTCCCAGCCATCCAGGCGCGGCAACATCAGGTCCAGCACAATGAAGTCTGGCGCGTCCTGCTCGAAGCGGGCCAGGGCTTGCAAGCCATCTTCCGCAGAGAGGAGCCGAAACCCCTCCTGCCCGAGGTAGAGGCTGGCCAGATCAATGATGTTCGGCTCGTCATCCACCAACAGAATCAGTTCTTTGTCCATAGGGTTGATCATACCGAGAAAGGCGCCCCCTGCCTCCCCCCCAAGTGAGGTGCGGCGGGCACTTAGATGCCGGGCAACGGTTTGCCGGTGCGGTTAGAGAGGGTGGCCAGCGCCCGGAAGGCCGCCATACGCACCCGCGCTTCTCGATCCATCAGTGCCCCATAGAGGGACTTGGTGGCCAGGATGTGCCCCAGTTCGCCCAGGGCGCGGGCGGCTTCTTCGCGGGCGCGCTGCGGGGCTTCTTCCAGGGCGCGCATCAGGAACTGGCGGCCCTGGGGACCCTCTGGCACGCTGTCGCCACGGCGGGCAGCCCAATCTGCCAGCCAGAGGTACGCCTGCGGTTCGGGATAGTGGCGTGGCCCGATGTGGCGCGGCTCGCGGGCCTGGGCAAAGGCCTGTTCCGCCGCGTTGCGGACAGACCACTGGCTGTCTTCTAGCATGGCGTGGTACAGCGCCACCAGCGCCCAGGTTTCTGGGATGCGCGCCAGGCCAAACGCCGAAGCGCGCCGCACTTCAAGGTCAGAATCAACGATGCCATCGCGCAAAGTTTGGTGCCCCACCCCTGGCAAGGATGCCAGGGACTCGGCCACAGCCCGGCGCAGGTTCTGGTCGCCTTCCAGCAGGGCGCGGCCCAGCAGCAGCATTGCCCCTTCGGTGCCCAGGGCGGCCAGGGCCAGGCCCGCCGCCAGTTGCACCTCAAAAGCCTCGTCCACCAACATCGGTTCCAGGTCATTCTGGGCTTCCTGGCTGCCCACCGCTCCCACGCCCACGCAACCCAGGGTGCGGATGTGCGGGTCACCGGAACGGATGGCCTCGCGGAAGAGGTAGGCAGTTTCTTCAGCCCGGGAGGTCACCAGCGCCGCCAGCGCATATTCTCGAATGGTGGGGAAGACATGCGGCGAGAGCAACACCCCGCGCAGCAGCTTCAGGATTTCGCTTTTCCAGCGGGTATCGCGCGGGGTATCCGGCATCCAGTCCGCCACAGCAAAAATCCGGCTGCGGAGCAGATCGGGCGCGGTGCGGACCTCCTGCAAGCGCTGCCCGACGATGCTCGTCAGGTCCACCCAGCCGCTGGCAAAGCTCAGCGCCAGGTGCCAGAGGGGCAGGTGAGATTTCTCCAGCAGTTTGTTTTCTGACGCGTTGGTCAGTTCCTCGGCGCCCAGGTAAGCCAGCAAACTCACATGGGCCAGCGTCAGGCGGCCATCGGGCAGCGCGAGCACCCCGGGGCTGGCCTGGAGCAGAGCGCGCAACCTGGACGCTTCGTTTGGATTATTGACCTGGGCTTCCAGAAAGCCATTGAGCGCCTCTGCATCGGGCAATTCGCCGCTGTTGAGCCAGTGCTGCGCGCTCTGCTGCATCACGGCCAGGGCTTTTTCGTCCTCATTGAGCGCCAACCGGACGCAACGGTTGTAGTAGCCGCGCCGACCGCTATAACGCAGGTCACCCAGGCTGATCGCCAGGATTTTGGCGGTCAGGTCCAGCACGGAGCGGTTGCGCGTGTCGGCCAGGATGGCCTGGCGCTGAGCCTCGTTGAGCGGCTCGCCACTGAGCCGTGCCGTGATGGGCCACCAGCGCTCAATCAGGCGCGCGATGCGGCGCGGGTTCCACGGGGCCATAAACGCCGGGGCAAAGCCCGCCTCGACCAAGCCCGCGTAGCCCTGGGCAGGACCCGTGATGATGATCATGTTCTGGCCGTAGAGGTCGGTCAGCGCCTTGAGCCAGACGGCATAGGGGGCACGTTCTGCGTCCGAAAGATCATCGTAGCCATCCAGCAGCAGCAACGCCCGGCCACCGCGCAATGCGTTGTAAAGCATCGGCGGGCTAAGCTGGGCTGTAGCTCGGTTCAGGTAATGGGCCTGGGCGCGCACAATCGGCTCGGTGGGGTCAATCTTGCCGCCATAGTCGGCGGCTTCCAGGCTAAGGTGGCGCACATGCGCGTAAATCGGCAGCAGGTCCACAAAATCCACAGCGGCGTCGCGCTGTTCGGCAGCTTCGACTTCTTCTGTGCGGCGCTGCACCAGGCGCAAACGCTCCAGCGCGCTCCGTTCGGCGGCTTCGCGCTCCTTGCGTTGTTGGTCACGCTGGTCCCGCGATAGGTCGCTGGCGTGGTCGTCGCTTTCTTCCAGCGCCTCCAGCGCCTTGAGCTGTTCGTAAGTCAGTGCACCCAGCCCCACCAGGCCCAGCGCCGCCAGCGCTGTGCTCTTGCCCGTGCCAGGGCTGCCCAGGATGGCCACCTGCCGCTCGCCAGACTCCAGCGCTTGCAGGCCGATGGTTTCCAGGTTAAAGGCGGCATACACAGCGGGCAGGTGATGCAGGAAAGGAATAACGCGGGCGGCGTCGGCTTCCTGAATCAGCATTTCATCTTGATCGTCCAGATAGCGGGTGGGTTGGGTCGGTCGCAGGAAGCGCGGTTCCAGCAACACATCACCCAGGTTCACGCGTTCGCCTGGCAGGTGCAGTCGTTGCAAGTAGCCGGCCAGTTCTGCCCGATAGCGACGCTGGGCCTGCGGCACGATGAGCGCCGCCAGACCGGGCCGCCCTTCCCCGGCGGGGGCGCCTTCTCGTTGCGGCGGGGCCAACTTCAGGCGGTCTTTGAGAACGTAAACCGCAGCGCCGCCAGCACCAGCCCCCACGCCCAACCCCCAGGCCAAACGAGA
>JAAUUD010000068.1 GCA_012031655.1 Anaerolineae bacterium
GAGGCGGTGCAGGGCGTGCGGCGGCGCTGGGGGACTGCCCTACGCCGTGGCGACCTGGCGACCCAGCCCAGATTGCCGACCTGGCCGGGCAGATCGCTGCCCAGGAGAGCGCCCTGCATGTGCTGGTCAACAACGCGGGCACGGACCGCATCACCTCGCTGGAAAAGCTCCAGGTGGCGGACCTGGACGTGGTCTGGGCGGTCAATGGCCGGGCGCCGGTGCTGCTGATGCACCATCTGCTGCCCTTGCTGCGCGCGGCGGGCGGCGCCTCGGTCATCAACGTGACCTCCGTGCACGATGCCGTGCCGCATCCGCAGAACTTCCCCTATAACATGGCCAAGGCGGCGCTGGCGATGTTCACCAAGTCGATGGCGCAGGAACTCTCGCCCGAGGGGATTCGGATCAACAACCTGGCGCCGGCGCGGTGGAAACAGACATCAACAAAGACATCCTGGCGGAGATGGGCCACGCTAACTTTAACCAGTGGATCCCGATTGGACGGGTGGCGCAGACAGATGAAATGCTGGGTCCGGCGCTCTTCCTGGCCTCGGATGCCGCGAGCTACGTCACGGGGACGACGCTCTATGCAGATGGCGGCTATCTGCAAAACCTGGTGCGCTATCGCCTGGAACTCTGAGCCAGAGCGGTAGGGGGCCCCCGTGCCTCTGGGGGAATGGGGGCCGTGCCTGGGGTCTGGTGCGCTAGTGGTGCATCAGTCCAGGACCAGGTGGCCGGTGATGATGCGCTCCACTTCTTCGATGCTGGACTGCTTGGGGTCCACGTCGTCGGCCACTTTTTTGCCCGCCCGAAAGACCACAATGCGGTCCACCACCTGGAACACATGGTAGATGTTGTGGGCGATGAGGATGCAGGAGTGGCCGCTATCGCGCGCGCCGCGCACAAAGCGCAGCACGCCCTGGGTTTCTTCCACACCCAGGTTGTTAGTCGGCTCGTCCAGGATGATCAGATCGCTTTCGAAGTGCATGGCGCGGGCGATGGCCACGGCCTGGCGTTCCCCACCCGAAAGCGCCGCGATGGGTGTGGTGGGGGGGATGTTCTTGGAGATGCCCACCTGCTTGAGCAAGGTGCTGGCAGCGCTGTTCATCTTGGTGTGGTCCATCAGGCCCAGAAAGCGCAAAAAAGACGGCCCCCAGACGGGTTCGCGCCCCAAAAAGAGGTTGCGCGCAATGGAAAGCTGCGTCACCAGCGCTGAGTCCTGGTAGATGGTCTCGATGCCGTGGGCGATGGCATCGGTGGCGCTGCGGATGTTGACCTTTTTGCCATTGATGAAGATGCTGCCGCTATCCGCTGGCACCGCGCCGGAGAGGATTTTGATCAGGGTCGATTTGCCGGCGCCGTTGTCGCCCAGCAAGCCCACAATCTCGTTCTTGCGCACCGTGAAGTCAATATTCTCCAGGGCTTGCACCCGGCCATAGTACTTGTTGATGCCCACCATTTGGACCAGGGGTTCTGTCATGGTCGTTAAATCCTCATCCGATAGCGACGTTCCAGCAGGGAGTGTAGCGACATCATGATCAGGATTGATCCCGCCGATGAAAATGTTGTAGGCCAGGCCCGGCACGCCAATGAGCACGATGCCGTTGCGCATCAGGCGCAGGATGAGCACGCCAATCACCGTGCCGATGATGGTCCCGCGCCCACCGGTGAGCACCGTTCCGCCGATGACTACCATGGCGATGACTTCCAGCTCGTAGCCCTGGCCGCTGTTCGGGTTGGCGGCAAACACGCGGAAGGAGCTGGTGATGCCCGCATAGGCGGCCAGCACCGAGGTGAGGATGAACATCAGGATTTTGGTGCGGCCCACCCGCACGCCACGCGCCCGCGCCGAAAGCGGATTGCCGCCCGCTGCCTGAATCCAGTTGCCGGTTTTGGAGAGGTTCAGGATGTAGTGCAGGATGACCGCAAAGACCACAAACCACACGATGGAATAAAAAAAAGCGCACATCGAACAGCGTATATTCGCCCACGATGAGGTCGCGCAAGGGGTGGTCGATGCGCTGGATGCGCTGCGGAAAGCCATCGGTGATGTACAGCGCGGTGCCGCGCACCACCAGCAGCATGCCCAGCGTCACCAGAAACGAGGGGATGTGCACCAGCACCACAAACAGCCCGTTCACCAGGCCGATGAACATCGCCAGGCCCATCGCCACCAGAAAAGCGACTTCCAGCGAGGTGACGTCTTCGTTAAACAGGGTCCACATCACCACGGGCGCAAAGCCAAACACCGAGCCCACCGAAAGGTCGAACTCGCCCGAGGTCATGAGCATGGTCATGCCCAGCGCGATCATGCCCAGTTCCGGGGTAAAGGCCAGCAGGTTGCTGATGTTCGCGGTAGAAAGAAAGGCGCTCGAAAAGTAGTAGAGGACCAGGATTTCGCCCACCAGCAAGGCCAGGGGGCCGAACTCTGGCCGGGAGATGAATTTGGACAGCACAGGAGGCAAGCGCATATTCAAAAGTCCGTTTTTTCAAATCTTCAAGAACAAAAATCTTGGCCTGGGCACAGACTCAGGTTCGCAGAGGCGGTAAACCGGTCACGCCCAGCGGGGGGCCGGGCGTGACGCACATTCCAAAGGGGCTAGTTGCTCATGATCTCCAGGTAGACCTGGGCGGTGTCCGCTTCGTAGAGCGTGCCCACGATGATATCAAAGCCGGGGGGGATGCCCGTTGCCGCCATCGCCGCCATGGAAAGGCCCATGTAGCTGGTGGCTTGCGGGTCCTGCCACATCGCGGCGTTCACGTAGCCATCCAGCACGGCCTGCGCGGTGTCTGGGGAGTTGCCCCAGCCCACCACCGGGATGTCGCCAGGGCCACGCCCACCTGGTCAAACACGCGGGCGATGCTGCCGGTCACCAGGTCGCCCAGGCCAATGATGGCGTCGATTTCGCCCTGGTTGGCCAGCAGGTAGTCCGACATACGGGTGATGATTTCGGCCTGGTCCAGCGTGGCTTCGGTCACTTCATATTCGATGCCCAGCGGGTCAAACACGCTGGCGATGCCTTCGGTTTCCAGCACCTGGTAGGTGGCACCGGGCACTTCCACGGGCAGCCACACAAAGTCGCCAGATTCCACGAAACCGTTATCCACCAGGTATTGCGCCCAGCGCGCACCAATCACCACATTGTCGCCACCGACGTACGCATCGCGGCCACTCGGGGGGTCATCGGTGTTGATGAGCACCACCGGGATACCCTCTGCCTGAGCTTCGGCAATCACTTCGTTCAGCGTGCCGGGGTCTGGCGTGCTGGAGACAATCGCGGTGGCACCTGCGGCAATCGCAGCGCGGAAGGCCTCCTGGTGGGAGGGCACGTCATTGCTGTGGAAGGAGGTGTTCACAGTGTAGCCGGTGTCCTCACCCCACTGTTCGGCCCCCTGCAAGAAGTACGTCCACACCGGGTCCGCCGGAGCGCCGTGGGAAATCCAGTAGAAAACGGGGTCGTCATCCTGGGCGGAGGCAACCTGCGGCACCGTAAAGACGAGGATCAAAAGAACGGCAACAGATAACTTGACCAACTTCTTGAGCACGGTATAACCCTTTCTAGGACATCTAAGAAGGCAGTTTTCTCATCCAGGCACCGTTCCGGGCGGCAATCCTTGGCTCATGATGCTGGAAATGTGCGGATGATTGGTACTAAGATAACGTGCCTTATGAGACTTGTCAAATAGTCTTATAGGCTGTTGGCCCCAGGCGATAGGCGTCTTTGGCCAGGTCATAGGCCAGGGCGCGCGCCAGGGTGTGCGCGTCGGCGTCATCCAGCACGCCACGCAACACCAGCCCGGCCAACCAGTTGACGCTGACGCGCCGCCACAGGTCGTGGCGCGCCGGGATAGAAAGAAAGGCGCGGGTGTCGTCGTTAAACCCTGCGGTGTTGTATAGCCCGGCGGTTTCGGTCACCTGGTCCAGGTAGCGCGTAATGCCGTTGGGGCTATCGTGGAACCACCAGGCCGGCCCCAGGCGCAGGGCGGGGTAGTGCCCGGCCAGCGGCGCCAGTTCCCGGCTATAGGTGCTTTCATCCAGCGTAAACAGGATCAGGCGCAGGGCGGCCTCGTTGCCATGGGCTTCCAGCAGCGGGCGCAGGGCGCGCGTCCATTCAGTTTGCCAGCGGGATGTCCGCGCCTTTGTCTGCCCCGAAGGCTTCATACAGCGCCGGGTTGTGGTTGCGCAGCGACCCCACATGCAGTTGCATCACCAGCCATCTTCGCGGCTCATGCGCGCCATCTCCAGCAGCATGTGCGCGGTAAAGCGCGGCGCATCCTGCGGCGTGGAGGCCCCACGCAGGGCACGCGCCAGCATGTCTTCCGCTTCGGCGGCGCTCAGGCGCTCGGTGTGGGGGGTTTCGGCGGCGTGGTCGGTGGCCACGGCCCCCAGGGCGCGGAAGAAATCGCGCCGGTTTTCCAACGCCTGGATGTAGCTGCGATAGTCCGTGATGCTGGTGCCGCTCAGCGCGCTGAGTTGCTCCAGGTTGGCGCGCCAGTTGGGGGCATCCAGGTTGACCACCCCATCCGGGCGAAAGGTGGGCCGGATGTCGCCAGCCCAGCCCGCCGCCAGGATGGCCTGGTGGTGGTCGAGGGTGTCGGTGGCGGCATCGGTGGTGCACAGGATTTCGATGTTGAACTGCTGATAGAGCCGCCGGGGGGTGAAGTCGGGGCGCTCCAGGGTGCTGGCGATCTCGTTATAGAGGCTCTGCGCGCTGGCGGGCGTTAACTTCTGGCGGATGCCAAAGACATCGTGCAAGGTGTGTTGGAGCCACAAGCCGGTGGGCGTGCCCCGGAACAGGCCGAAGTGCTCTGCGAAGGTTTGCCAGATCTGGCGCGGGTTGCTTTCCACAGGTTCGCCATCGCGCCGGGCAATGCCCAGTTGCTCCAGCGGCACCCCCTGGGAATAGAGCATCCGAAACACGTAATGATCTGGCGTGATGAGCAGGTCTACCGGCGAGCCAAAGCGGTAATCCGGTTCGGCAAACAGGCGCGGGTCCACATGCCCATGCGGGCAAACCAGGGGCAGGTCCTTAACACTGGCATAAAGCGCGAGCGCGATGCTTTTTTGCGCGGCGTCTGGGCCAAAGTAGCGGTCGTCGGGTAACAGCAGTGGGGTCGTCATGGCGGTTGAGTTCCTCCCCCCGTGCGCGCGTTGCACGGCATCTGGCTTCGTTATACTGCGCTTTGCATTCTGGCGCAACGTCCCCGCCTTAACCTGCCCCTGACAAGTTTTTATGTTCGGTTTAATTGCCCTGGGCATGCACATTTTTTATGTTTATTGTAGGAGAGCAGTGCAGAAACAAGCCCAAACAAGCGTCAGGGGAAGGAGTGCCAGCGATGCCCACCCAGTTTAGCTGGATTGTGGATCAACGGATTTTATATGTGCGGTCGTTTGCGGAAGACATGAGCCTGGAAGAGTTCCGCGCAGGCAACGAAGAAGCCGCGCGCTACATCGCCGGGGGGCAGGCGCCCGTGCACATGCTGCTGCACACCAACGCGCTCAGGCTGCCCATCAGCCTGGGGGCGTTGCAAAGCGCGCTGGAGGCCGCCCGCAGCCCGCAACTGGGCTGGACCCTGCAATTTGGCTCCCCCTATGGGCCGGTGAGCGAACTGGTGAGCAACGCGCTGGGGCATGCCTTCCGCCTGAAGTACCGCAACGTCAAAAGCCTGGACGAAGCTTTTGCCATCCTCGCACGCCAAGACCACACCCTGCCGCCGCGTGCGGAATGGCAGTTGCCGCAGTGTGTGGTGGCCTTCGGGGGCGATTGGCGGGCCTGCGACACCTGCCGCCTGACCGCGTCAGCGCCGCAACCGGAGAGCACGCCTGCGGTGCCAGGCTGATAGAAAAGGAGGGGGAGCGCGCCAGACGCCTCGCCCCCGCAGCACACCGCTAGCCCTTGACCGCGCCCATCGTCAGGCCAGAGACAAAGCGGTTCAGGAAGAGGTTGTAAATCACCGCAATGGGCAGCGCCACAAAGACCGCCGCCGCCATCAGCGATTGCCAGAAGAACACGTCGCCGCGCACCAGTTCGGTGGTCACGCCCACGCTGATGGGCTTTTCGCTGCTGGTGGTGGTGAAGGCCAGCGCGTAGATGTACTCGTGCAGGGTGAGCATGAACGAGAACACGACCACCGTCAGCAACCCGGGCAGGGCCAGCGGCAGCACCACGCGCAGCATCGCCCCAAAGCGGCTGTAGCCATCGACCATGGCTTGCTCTTCGATGTCCTTGGGGATGGTCTTCATGAAGCCAAACAGCAACCAGGTGCAAAACGGGATGGTGAAGGTGGGATAGATGACCACCAGCGCCCATTTGCTGTTCTGCAACTCCAGAAACGAGACCACCCGCGACATCGGGATGAAGAGCAGGGTCGGCGGGATGAGGTAGACCAGGAAAATGAGGATGCCCAGGCGCTCGCCCTGGCGCCCGGTCAGGCGCGCCAGGCTATACGCCGCCGGGGTCGCGAAGACCAGCGTAATACCCACCACAAAAACGCCAATCAAAAGGCTGTTCCAGATGAAGGTGAGGTACTGCGTTTCCTCCAGCAGGTAGGTCAGGTGCTCGTTGGTGGGCGCCTCGTTGAACCAGAAGGGGATGTTCTCTCGCGGGTTGTTGAAGTCGGCATCGCTTTTGAAGGCAATGACGAGCATCTGAAAGAAGGGCAGCGCCGCAAAAACCGCAAAGAGCGTCACGATGGCGTAGATGAGGCCATAGCGGGCCACCTGGCGCAGGATGTAGTTCCCGTTGGTCATTTCAGGTCACCTCCCGGCGGCTGATGAAGCGCAGCACCAGCACGGCAATCACCAGCAAAAAGGGGAACATAAAGAGCGCAATCGCGGCGCCTTCGGCCAGGTTGGTGCCCTGGATGCCCTTGAGGTAGGCCCAGTAGGGCAGCACCTGCGTTTCGTTGGCCGGGTTGCCCTTGGTGAGCACCGCAATCACGGTAACGTCCGTGAAGGTGTAGATGAGGCCAAAGAGCGTGGCGATGCCGGTAATCGGCGCGATGAGCGGCAGCGTGACCTCGAAGAAGGCGCGCAGATGGCCCACGCCATCCACCGCCACCGCGTCCCGAATATCCTTGGGGATGGAGGTGAGGCCCGCCAGCACAATCACGGTCGAGAGGGGCAGCATCCGCCAGACGTGCACCGCAATCACCGAGCCAAGCGCGGTTTGGTCCTGGCCCAGCCATTGCATGTTGAAGAAGCACACTTCGCGCTCGCCGCGCACCTGGCAATTCAGCTTAAGCGCCGTATCAGACTCCACCAGGCCCAGGCTTTGCAGGCTGTCCGTCAGGCCGCGCACAAAGCCGCCCTTGCCCTCCACATTGGCCAGAAAGCCCAGCTCGCGCAGCACGTAGTCAAAGGGGCTGTAAATGGTATCCAGCATATAGAGCCAGCCGACCGTGCCCAGCGCGATTGGCGTCACCCAGGGCAGCAGGATCAGAAAGCGGAAGAACCACTTGCCGGGGAAGTCCTGCGCCAGGGCCAGCGCCAGAATGATCGAGAGCGTGGTCACCAGCACCTGCGAGAAAAGCGTAAAGCGGAAGTTGTTCACCAGCGAGGTCTGGAAAACCGGGTTATCCACCACGCGCTCGTAGGTCTCCAGCCCCACAAAGTCAATCGACTGGTCGCCGATGGTCACGTCGCTAAAGCTGTAGGCAATCGAGAGCGCAAAGGGCACCCCCACCAGCAGCACGATGTACAGCACCGCCGGCAAGAGCAGCAGCCCCCCCCAGCAGGCGTTCGTTATCCAGCCAGAAGTTGCGCTGGCGGTGTTTGGGCGCCGAACGCGGCGGCGCTTCCACGCGCAGGCTATCCATAGCGCGCCCTCCTTAGCTCACCACCGCTTGCGCGGTGGGTTCGACGGTGGTGAAGGGCAGCGGCGGGATGCGCTTGCCGCTGGCGTGGTCAAAGTATTTGAGGTCGCTTTCTTGCACCACAAACGTATACTTGCGCCCGGCCTCAAAGTTCAGCGTGACCAGCGAGGGCACCTTCGAGATGATGCGGGTCGGCCCCTCTGCGCCCTGCACCATGCCATAGAGGAAGCGGTCTGCGCCCAGGTACTCAACCCGGGTGACCTCAAAGGCAAAAGAGAAGGTCGCGGTTTCCGGGTGCAGCACGTCCTCCGGCAAGAAGTGCTCTGGATGAAAGCCGATGATGCAGCTATCCTTCTTGACCAGGTTCATGGGTGGCGAACCCAGGAAGGTCGCCACGAAGGTATCCGCGGGTTCGCGGTAGAGCTCCTGGGGGGTGCCGAGTTGGTGCATGTTGCCCAGGTGCATCACCGCGATGCGGTCGCCCATGCCCATCGCCTCGACCTGATCGTGGGTTACGTAGATGGTGGTGGTGCCGATGCGCCGCTGAAATTGCTTGATCTCGTCGCGGGCGGTGGCGCGCAACTGGGCATCCAGGTTAGAGAGCGGCTCATCCAGCAGGAAGACGCCTGGCTCCCGCACCACTGCCCGCGCCAGGGCCACCCGTTGGCGTTGCCCGCCAGAGAGCTGACGGGGCTTGCGGTGCAGCAGGTGCTCAATCCCGAAGATGGACGCGGCCCACTCCACTTTCTTTTTGCGCTCTTCGTAGGGCAGGCCCTCGGCCTTGAGCGGGAAGGAGATGTTGCGGAAGACGTTCATGTGGGGGTAGAGCGCGTAGCTCTGAAAGACCATCGAGAGGTTGCGGGCGCGCGGCGGCATGAAGGTTACATCCTTGCCGCCGATCAAAATCTGGCCATCGGAGGGCTTCTCCAGCCCGGCGACCATGCGCAGCAGCGAGGTTTTGCCAGAACCCGAAGGCCCCAGCAGCACCAGAAATTCGCCTTCTTCGATGCGCAGATCAATCGAGTTCACGGCGACCACATCGCCAAAGCGTTTTACCAGCGCTTTTGTTTCAACAACAGACATTTTTAGCCATCGCTTTCCCAATACAAAAAAAACAGTAGGCCAGCGGGGCGGCATCCCACCCAAAAAAGGACCGTCCGGCAGGGCGACCGGGCCGGGCACCTTGCCGAACGGTTGATAGGCGCGGGGTCCGGGGGGCTAGCCGATCAGCCCGCCTCGCGCCACTTGTCAAAGATGCTCACGATCTGGTCTTCGGCCTGGCTCACGGCTTCTTCGGGGCGCAGTTCGCCGCGTGCGGCCTGGGCAAACATCGTGGGGATGATGAAGGTCTCGAAGACCTCGCCAATGGCCGGGTTGGCGTTGCCGGGGTGGCCCACGTTGGTGCTCCACTCCTCAGCGCTGGCCAGCGGCGTCAGCTTGTCAATCGGCTCAGACTCGTAGGGGTCCGCGGCCAGCCAGCCTTCCGCGCCAAAGAGTTCTGGCGCGGTCTGGCTGTAGGCCGGGAAGTTATACATTTCGGATTGCAGCACCGCATCGCTGTAGCTGGTGGTCAGGTGCAGCATGAATTCCTTGGCGGCGTCCACATTGCCGGCATGGTTGGGGATGAAGTAGATCGGGATGACGTGCGAACTCACCAGGCCGCTGCCATTGGGGCCGGTCAGGGCGGGGGAGAAGAGCACGTCTGCGGCGATGTCTGGCACATCCTTTTGCGCGGTGCGGTAAGCGGAGATGGAGTTCAGGATGTAGGAGGCCTGCCCGGCCAGCAGCAGTTGGTTGTTGGAGGCGGCCACCCAGCCAAACACCTCGGGGGTCATGGCGGCGTTGTAGAGTTCGGTCATGTATTCCACAGCGGCGATGGTCTCTGGCGAGTTGATCACCACCTGGCCGTCGGTATCCTGAATGGAAGCGCCATAGGACCACATCAGCGCGCGCAGGGCCATGTTAGAGTCCAGCTCGTTAGACATGCCAATGCCCAACTGCACGCCTTGCTCCGCAAAAATCTGGCCACCATAGTCGATGAGGTCTTGCCAGGTGGTGGGGCCTTCGGGCTTGCCGACCGCATCCCACAGGCTCAGGCGATAGTTGCCGGGGTCCGGCACCCAGCCATGGCAAAGCCGTAGAATTTATCCGTAAAAGGGTTGTAGATGCTGCGCTGGGTGAGGGCCACGGGGTCCCCAAAGCGTTCGGCGGCGGCTTCGTTCACGTCGCGCAGGTCCAGCACGCTCTGCTCAAAGGCAGAGGGCGGCGAGAGGAACTCGATCAGGTCGTGGCCTTCGCCCGCGTTGATCTCGGCGGCGGCGGCGGCGGGCAGGTCGCCCAGCGCGATGTGGTCCACAATCACTTCGACACCCACTTCTTCGCCCCAGGCGCGGGCAAATTCATCGAACCAGGTGTCGTAGCGCGGGACAAAGTGGCTCCACTGGAGGATACGTAGCTGGCCAGAGAGCTGGACCGAGGGTGACGCAAAAGCGCGCAGCAGATTATAGCGGTTAAAGGACCCAAACGCGGCGGTGGCCCCCAGCGCGGCCCCCCCCCTTGAGGAAAGTACGGCGAGAAATCAGTCTTTTATCCATTACAAAACCCCTAAGCACTAAAAATCTTATCGTTGGAAGCCAGCACTTCATAACGAATCTGAAGAAGAGACGCAAATTTACTAAAGAAAAATTAATGTCTGTGGATTTTTCGCCCTGTGGGCTGGCGGGCGTTTTGCGTGGGAGCGCAGCCTATGCTAAAACAGGGGCGGCAACCCAAGGGGAAAGCGATCATGTCTGTTCAACTGTTCCAGTGCCCCAACTGCGGCGCGGCCCTGCCCCCCCAAACGCGCGCGGATCAACTGCTGACCTGCCCGGCGTGCCTGTCTACCCTGGTGATCCATAACTGGGAAGCGCTGGCAGCCGGCGATGCGGCAGTGATCGAAACCGCCACCCGTGTTTACCAGGTGGGGGCGTTGCTGGGCGAAGACGAACTGTGCAACCACCATCGGGCCAGCTATCACGTGGAGGGCCAGCGCTGGCAGGGGCTTTTCCGCATTGTGCGCGACCCCGCCGACAGCGACCTGCTGGAAAACGAAGCCCGGCAGCTTTTTCACCTGAAGGGCCACCCCCCCTACGACGACTTTCGGCCTTTCTGCCTGGCGTGCTATGCGCTGGCCGCTGGCGGGGGCGCTGATGGCCTGGCCCTGACGCACCTGGACCGGCTGGCGGGCCTGCCGCGCTGGCAACTCGCCACGGCGTACCGCTCCCCAGCGGACCCCGCCAGCCTGACACCCTTCTTTGAGCAATCCGCTGGGCTGATCACCGCCATCCGGGTGCAGGACCCACCGCAGAGCGCGCATCAACTGGCCCTGACGTGGCACCTGCTGGCCTGCACGCCAGATTACACCCCCCTGCCGCCAACCCTCACCACGCCAGAGGCTTACGCAGAGCACATCGCGGCGTTGTTGGGGCTGCCCTTGCGCCTCACTTCTGCTGGGGTGACCGCCCGCGAAAAGCGCTGGTTGGGCTAGGCGGTGGGGCGCTGAAGGAGCGCAGCCTGCCCCGCCTCCACCAGTGGCCCCAGCCCTGCCAGCGCGGCGTCGTCCTCGGCGGGCAGCTCAAACCCGGGGTGCAGCGACCAATACTCGACGTGTTCCAGCGATTGGCCGGGTTCCAGGCGCGTAGCGGCCCTAGCGTCTCCAGTTCCAGCATCCGCGCATTGGTGAAGACCTCCAGCGCGCAGCCCAGGTCGGCGTAGGGCGCCGCCGGGAACGTGCGCGTAGCACTTCAAAAAGAGCAGGCCATCCTGCCAATAGGCTCCCCAACCCACCTGGCCATCCACGCCGATCTTTTGCGGCAGCGCCGCCGTGCTGGCTTGGCTGAGCCGCACCAGGTGCCGCCCCAAACGGAAGCGTGGGTCGCTGAGGTCGGTGTAGGGCCACAGGGTGAGCGTGCTGGAGGGCAGCAGGTCGTGCGGGTGGCTGCCGCGTGGGGGCAGGGGCAGCAGGCTCACCCCGCCCGGCGCCATCACCGAGAGCGCCCAACCGGCCAGCTCCAGTGGCCAGGCGGCGCGGTTGGTCAGGCGATGCGCCACCCATGCGGCGGCCTCCGTGGGGTGGGGGATGAGGTCGATCTCCTTCTGGATGCCAGTGGTTGGTTCGGTGGGCTGGGTCATGCGCACGCCAAGGTTTTCCAGCGGCGCGATGCTGACCGGCGTGTTATCGGGATAGTAGGTGCGCGGCACGGACTCCGGCGCGTGCCACAGGCGGTGCCCGCCGTAGGAGCGCCAGGTGTCGCCGCCGGTCTGGCCCAGCATGTCCGGGTTTTCGTAGAAGATGTTGGCCTCGCCGGGCAGGGCGCAGCGGATAATGCGCGGCCCGACCTCCTGCGTGACGACGAGTTCCAGCGCGCCCGTGCTGAGCTGGGTGCAGCGCTGCCAGCCACCATAGGCAATTTGCGTGATGCTGAGCATGTTTGGGTTTCCTTCCCTTTGCGGCGCAGAAGGGCGCCGCCCGCCCAGGATTATAGCGGGCCAGCGGCTAGCGACAATGGCCGTTGGCTTCCCATTCGCGCAGGGCAGTGGCCACCAGCGCCGCGCCCCGGTTTTGCCAGTTATGCAGCGTGCGTTGCGGCACCTGAACCCGCAGCCAACCCAGCACGGCGTCGGCGCCGGGGGGCAGCGGTTCGCCGGGCGGGAGGTGCTGATAGGGGCTGAAGCCCAGCACATAAGGAAAGTACAGCGCATTAAAGTAGCGCCATTCGTCGCTGATGCCGAAGCCCTCGCCGGGGCGCAGGCCCTCGATGCCCTGGATGAGCAAGCGCCGCAAGGCATGGGCGCGGGCCAGGGTGCTGTCTGTCCCGTTGAGGCCCGCGCGCACACACCCCAGCTGATCAGCGGGCTATGCGCCAGGCGTGGCAGGTCCGGCAGGTGGCTCAGGGCACGGCGGTGAGGCGGGCAAATTCGGCGGGTTCCAGGCCCAGCAGGTCGGTGGCGGGT
>JAAUUD010000069.1 GCA_012031655.1 Anaerolineae bacterium
GGCGCAGCACGCCCGGCTCCGCCACCGGGCCGCCTGGCGCCGCCACCGTGACCAGCAGCACATGGTGCCCCTGCTGCTCCAGCCCGGCCTTCAGATGCAGCAGGGAGGTGGTCACGCCGTTACGGGTCGGCAGGTAACAATCAGAAAACAGGCCAATCTTCATGCCGGGGCCGGGAGGGGCCGCCTAGGGCCGCAGCGGGCGCTCGAACTTTTTGCCGGTGGCCAGCTCCACGCTTTTGTAGGCCCCGTCATAAATGCCGATGCTCTTGTTTTTTACGATGCAGTCGCAGTACATGGCGAGCAGGTCGCGCTGGTGGGTGAGCAGGTCCACCGCCTGCAAGGTCTGCGGGATGGTGCTGACTTCCACCGTGCCGTCGCCCAACTCCGCGCCCCGGATGGCGCCCCATTTCTCATGACCGCCCACCCGCGCATTGAAAATCTTGGGCACGGGGTAGAAGGCCAGCTCGCTGGGCTTGGTGATCATCACGTCCACGATGCGCATCAGGTAGTTGGTGGCGTAGACCGCGTGGAAGATGTTGTCGTGCAAAAAGACGTGCAAGCCGCGCACCGTCCCGGTGCGGCCTTCGTCTGTGAAGGCGCGGGTATCCTCCCAGGTGAGGTGCGTCTGAATCAGGTTTTTGTGGGCGCCGAGTTGGGCTTGCAGCCAGGCCCAGTTGTCTTTGTGGTCGCCCAGGTTAACAAAGAGCGTCAGCTTATCCTGCTGAATGAGCGGGATGCAGTGCTCAATCACCGCCTTGAACAGTTCGCGCTGGGCACCCGCCCCGCCCATGGTCAGCAGAAAGCGGCGCGGCTCGTTGTTGGCCATGCGGCGCACGCGGGCGGCGCAGTCGTCTTCGATGTTTTCGACCAGTTCGTGGTCCACATGGTGCCCGGTGTAGTGGATGGCCTCGGCGGGCATGGGGTTGAGCACCTCGCCAGAGGCATCAAAGCCGCGCATCGCCCGGAAGCCATAGTAGCCCGAAGGCGATTGCACCGCGTGCTTGGCCCCCTCGGTGATCTGAAAGGCCATCGGCCAGTTATCAAACATCATATCGACCACGTTGGTCATGCCCCCAGCCACCGCACCCATGCAGTTCCACATGTGGGCCGTGAGCACCGGGATGTCGGAGGGGAGCGCCTGGTGCAGGTTCTTGAACAGCTCGCTCATCTTATAGTCTTTGACGTTCGTTTTGAGGAAGCGCCACGGCCAGCCCACGATCCAGGTGTTCAGGAATTGTTGCAGGCCTGGCAGGGTGGGGTCGCCCGTGGTGACTGGTTCCCAGACGTAGTGGTTAAACAGGCCGCTGCGCTGCGAAATGCGCGAGAAGCGGCTGTACCAGGTGTTGCAATAGTTGATGACCTCCGTGGTGATGCCGGGGATGGCCAGCAGGTCCAGCCAGTAGGGCGTAAAGCCCATGGCACGCGCCGCAGAAACCCCGGCCATCGCGATGCGGTAGTGCCCAAACCCCATGCGGATGGTGCTCACGACCACCGCGTTTTCGTTCTTGATCGGCTCGCCCTGGTCGTGCCGCAGGATGTCTTTTAGCCCAAAGATCGGCCCCAGGTAGGGGTTATCGACCAGGCTCAGGCTATAGTGCTCGTTGGGGTCGTAATTAAACATCTTAACGAATTTTTGCTGCCATTTGATGGTCTTCTGCGAATCCGCTTCGCTAATGGCATTGCCGTAAACCGTAAAGCGACCATTTTCCATCTTCATCTCGGGTTCTCCTCAAGTGGCTGAATCGGGTAAGGGCAGCGCGGGCTGCCAGAAGGTGGGTTCAGTTGCGGGTAAACAGGAGGCATGGAGGTCTCCGCGCGCTCAGCGGCGCGCCACGTGTAGGGTGTGGATACCACCGCCATTATGATGCCAGATCAGGCGTTGTTCAGAAAGTGCCACCTGCCCCGCGCTGACCGTTATTTGCGGGTCTGCGCCCAACCAGATGCGCGGCAGGTAGACTTCTGTGGGGCCAGGTGCCGCCGCCAGGACCGCCACCCGCGCCTGAAAAACGGCTTCCTCCGGGGAGAACTGCATCTCCAGCAGGTCCCCCGCGCAACGCTGCACATAAGGGCGGCAGAAGCCACGCACCGCGCGCCCGCCGCTGTCTGGGTCGGTGGGGTTGGTGCGCAGGGCCGGGCTAAAAATGCTCAGGTCTTCGCCATTCCAGCCATCGCCCTGGGCCGGGTCGTGGTCCGGGGTGTAGTTCCACAGGGTCGCATGGGCGCGGTTGGCGTCCAGCGCGTTGTAGATCATCCCCAGCGCGGTTTCGTGCAGCCGAAAATCGCCATCGCGATAGGCGGAGCGCTCGTTGATGTCGAACATCACGCCGAACTCGCCAATCAGGGTAGGGATGCCGCCCATCGGCCCGCGCGAAAGCTGCGCCAGCTCCGCGATATTGGCGGTATAGAGGGCCTGCACCGCCGCTGGGCCGTGGACCTGCTCCAGCGTGCGGCGGTTGAGCGTGGTTTGGCCATCAAAGCGTTTGCTGAACAGCATTTGCTCGTCGTACCAATGGCCCGCGTTGATGATGTTGGGCAACTGCGCTGCCGAAAGCGCGAAGTGCTCGGCTTCTGTGGAGGTGCTTTCCACAAACAGGATGGCCGCCGGATGCACAGCGCGGAGGGCCTCGGCATAGCGCAGAATGAACGGGATCAGGCCATCCCGCAGAAAGTCCAGGTCATCGAAGTAATCGTCAGCCACGATAACCGGTTGTCCGGCCTCGTCAAAATCCCACACGCCGACCTGGTGCCAGATGTCGTGTTCGCGGCTTTGCCAGGCAGAAACGCCATTCGGGTTCAGGGGCGCCTCGCCCGTGATGACAGGTTGCATGTTCTCCAGGCGCACCGTGGGCGCCCGGCGCGGAAAGCCCGCCCCCAGCAAGATGCTTTCCGCTGGGGTGACCAGCACCTGCTTTTGCGGAAAGCCGCCGACCGCACTCAGCGAGGGCAGGCCCAGGTAGCCCTTACCGGGTTCGTTCATGGGTCCATAGCCCAGCACGTGCGGCATGGACTTCAGGCGTTGGGCCACCTGCTGCATTGCGCGGATGAAGTGCCCCTGCAAGTAGTCCTGCACCGGTTCGCCCTCGATTTCCAGGTCCGGGGCCAGCCAGCGCCCGCCCAGAACAGCGAAAACAGGGTGTTGCAGGCCAGGCGGCTATAGTTGTCCGTCCACAGCAACGAGGGGATTTCCGGGTAGCGGGCCCGGAGCGTGATGGCTGCTTCGCTGGCATCCAGGTTGGCAATCTGAAAGCCGACGGCCTCCAGGGTCCAGCCGGGCGCGCCATCGCCGCCGGTCATGCGGCTCCAGACGTCCTGGTGGGGGTCAATAAACACATACAGGCCGTAATCCGCCGCGCGCTCGACCACCGCCGCCAGGTAATCCAGGTAGGCGCCATCGTATTGGCCCGGCCCTGCGTGCTCAATGGCCTCCCAGGTGACCAGGAAGCGCAGCACGTTGAAGCCCCAGTGTTGCAAGCGGGCAAAATGTTCATCTGCCTGCGCCAGCGGAAAGGGCGCCCACGAAGCTCACCTGGCGGTGCTGGGAAAAATCGTCCTCGCGCTGAACGGGGTGGCTGCTGGGCAGCTTGGAACTGCCCGCCAGGTTCACGCCGCGCAGCAGGACCTGCCGCCCCAGCCCATCCAGCACATGTTCGCCCGCCACCCGCAGCCCATCCATGATGCCTTAGCCTTTCAAGCCCGAGGTCGCGATGCCCTCGATGAAGTATTTCTGCGCCAGCACAAAGACGATAATCGGCGGGATGATGGCCACCGCTGCCCCGGTCAGCACCAGGTTGGGTTGGTCCGCTGCAATGTTGCTCAAGCGGATGAGCGAGAGCGTGAGCACGTGGTTACGCTCGTTGCCCTCCCCGATGATGAGCAAGGGCCACAGAAAGCTGTTCCAGGCATACAGGAAGGAGAAAATACCCAGCGTGGCAATCGCGGGCGTGCTCAGCGGCACGAAGATGGTCCACAGAATGCGGAAGCGGCTACAGCCATCCAGCAGGGCGGCTTCTTCGATCTCCTTGGGGATGGTGATGAAGAATTGGCGCATCAAGAAGGTGCCGTAGGCCGTAAAAATCCACGGGACAATCAGCGAGACCAGCCGCCCCTCCCAGCCGATGACCACCATCAAGCGGTAGATGGGGATGATCAACACCACGAAGGGCACCATGATTGACCCCAGATAGGCCAGAAAGAGCGCATCTCGCCCCTTGAACTTGATGCGCGAGAAGGCATAGCCCCCAAAAATCGAGGTCACCAGTTGGCCGATGGTCACGCCCAGTGTCACGATAGTGGTGTTGACCAGCGCCCGGTCCAGGTTCAGGCCCAGCACGGTGTCGTAGTTTTCCACCTGAAACTCGACTTCCTCGACCGCCTCGGCTGTGCGTTCGAAGCCGTAGACCACCACCTCGGGGTTGTCCGGGTTCGCGAAGACGTCCTTGTTGGGCGTGGAGATAAGCAGCAGTTCCATCATTTCGCCATCAACGGGCACTGCGTAGACTGGCAGGTCGTCTGCCTCGCCGGCTGTGGTCTGGAAGGTGTATTCCTGCGCCGTCTCGACCGTATCGGCCAGGCGCACATCGGCAAAAACCGGGCTGTTGCGCGGCGTATCCACATCCAGCAATTCTGGCGTGGTGAACAGGCCAAAGCGCTCCTTCTCGCCGGTCAGGACCAGCTCGCGCGGCTCGCCATCCACCTCAAACCGATAGAGCGGACGGGTTTCGCCCTCGTATTCCGTGGTCACCGGGCTGTAGGGCAGCACCCGTGGCGGGTAGTGAAAGACGTCGTTGGAGGTCTTAAAGGAGGTTGACATCATGTAAATGAAGGGAAAGAGCATGAGCAACGCGAAGAAGCTCAGCAAAAAGTAGATGCCGATGCGTGTGACCCAGGTGCGCAGGGTGTAGCGTTGGGAATCAGTCATGGGGCGTCCCTCCTAATCCTCGTAGGCTGACGAACGCGAAAGCCGGAACTGCACCAGCGTCACCGTGAAGATGAGCGCAAAGAGCAGCCAGGCAATCGACGAGGCATAGCCAAATTCAAAGCGGAAGAAGCCCCGGTTATACAGATAGTAAACCGAGGTGGTGACGTGTTCGGGGAGTGGCCGGACGAAGAACAACGTGTAAATCTCGTTGAAGACCTGCAAGCCCGTGATGATGGTCGTAATGATGACGAAAAAGGCTGTTGGGGCCAGCAGGGGGAGCGTCATGCTAAAGAATTGGCGGACACGTCCGGCGCCATCCACGTAGGCGGCTTCGTAGAGTTCCCGGGGGATGCCCTGCAACCCGGCCAGAAAGATGACCGTGTTAAACCCAGTGAGCTGCCAGGCAGCCAGCAGCACCACAGAAAACAGCGCCAGGCCGCTGGTGGTCAGCCAGGCGGGTTCCGGGTCTGTGGCGCCAAT
The DNA here is from genome assembly GCA_012031655.1 of Anaerolineae bacterium. GTDB lineage: Bacteria > Chloroflexota > Anaerolineae > Aggregatilineales > J027 > JAAUUD01. Next base: position 5,399 of record JAAUUD010000069.1, read on the forward strand.
GCCCACGCTGTTGAGGAAGTCCACCCCGCCGCTGATGAAGTAGTTAAAGTAGCCAATGGTGGGGTCGTAGAGCCAGCGCCAGATCAGCGAGGTGCCCACCACTGCCGCCACCGAGGGCAAAAAGTACACGGCGCGGAAGAAGGTCATGCCCGGAATTTTGGAATTGAGGATGACCGCCAGCAGCAACGCCGGGATGGTGCTTATGGGCACCAACAAAAGGCAAAAAATGAGGGTGTTGCGCAGGCTGATCCAGAAGAGCGGGTCCGAAGCGCCGACCAGGTAGGTCCGGTCACCTATCGAGAGGCGCGTGAGTTCGCCATAGCCAAACCACAGCACCTCGCGCGGGTTCTGGCCGTCGGCCAGCACTTCCACCTGCAAGCCCAGGATGTCTCCGTAGTTTTCCAGCCCGGTGAAGCTGGGCACCTGGCCCACACTGGCGTTGGTGAAGCTGAGGTAAAACGAAAGCAACAGCGGCCCAGCAAAGAAGAGCGCAAAACCGATGATGTTGGGCGAGAGCATCAGCCAACCCTGCCAGGCGTTCTTTTGCTGGGTGGTTTCGCCAAAGGTCGGCCCGTGGTAGAGCATGATCACGAAGACCACGCCAAAAATCAGCAGCGCAGCGGTGACCAGCCAGGTCTCCAGCGCGGCATAGGTCTCAAGGATGCTCACGGCGGCCTCGGCAGCCCCCGCAAACCACAGCAGGCCCATCAGCGCCAGCATAGCCAGGCCCAGCCCCAGCCGCTCCAGCCACAGCGCCGCTGCGGATTCCGAGTCCAGGCGCCCGGCCAGCCAGAAGAGCGCATAGGCCACGGCGATGCCCACCAGCCACCCCGCATTGACCACCACGCCATCGGCAAATTCATCAATGCCGGTATACACCCCCCACAGGTGCATCAGATAGGCGGCGGCCAGCACCATCCCCACGAAGTTCAGCGCAACGGCAGCATAGCGCCCGCTGGGGTGCAGGCGCACCCCCTGAACACTGCTGAAAGCCCCCAGCACCGCCGGAAGCAGCAAAACCAGGGTCATAAAATCTTGCACGGCAGGGCCGATGTTGCTGTAGCGCTCGTTGAACTCGGTGATGCTCATGCGGGCCAGCCAACTGGCCACATAGACACTGGCGCCGATCACCACCAGATGCCAGATCACCATCAGGGGGATGATCAGAGGCAGCCGGGGCAGGAGGGGTCTTTTCTCTAGCACGGCCTGTTGCATCGGGCCCAACCTTTCACTTTTTTTCTTGCAAAAAGCCACTATTTCCGGGGTGGGAGGGGCGAGCTCGTGGTGCCCCTCCCCGGGTTGCCTGTGCGGCAACGTGCGAACGAACTATTGCTCGAAGTACTGCGCCACGTCGCCGCAGATGGTGTCCGCGAATTCCTGCGGGGTCAGCGCGCCGTTGAACACGTCGTTGATGGCGGTGCCGTAGGCCTGGTCAATGGCTGGCCAGTCGCCGCTAAACAGCGGGGCTTCGGTCACGCCCACTGCGGCGCCGTCCACGAAGGCCTGGTTGTTCACGCCGCTATCCGGCAGGGTGTTCAGGAAGAGCTCGATGGCTTCTTCGGTCTGGCGGCTGGGGATGTTGGCGCCCAGGCTGGCGATCTGGCCCTGGATGTCGGCGCTGGTCAGCCGGCGGACCAGTTCCCAGGCCTGTTCGGGGTTCTCGGTGTTGGCGTTCACCACATAGGCGCCCCAGAAGAGCCAGTTAGTCGGCCCGGCGGGGCCTTCCGGCAGCGGAGCGACGTTCCAGTTGAAGCCCGCATTAGCGATGGCGCCGGGGGTGGCCCAACGACCATTGATGAACATGCCCACGGTCCCGGCCAGGAAGGGCGGTTCCGCGTCGTTACCCCAGGCCACACCGTGCTCCAGGGCGGCCAGGGCGGCTTCCAGCCCGGCGACGGTGGCTTCGTTATCCAGCCCGCAGGCGGTGTAGTCTTCGTTGAAGAAGCTGGAGCCGGCGGCGTTGATGAAGTAGCCCCAGTTGGCCCACCAGGCGTTCATACCAAAGCCGGTGATTTCATCGCCCAGGCCATCGATCACTTCTGCCGCCTCCAGGAAGCGGTCCCAGTTCCAGTCCTCGCCATCGGGGTATTCCAGCCCGGCTTCGTCGAACAGGTCCGCGTTGTAGTAGATGGCGAAGGCAGAAACGTCACGCGGCAGGCCCCACAGCGCTGTGTCCTGGCCCTCGATGGGGGTCTGGAGGAAGCCCATCGGGCCGGCGTAGAAGTCATCCACGCTGAACTCCGCATCCGTGGCGGCGAGGTCGGCCAGGTTCAGGATCAGCCCGGCTTCGGCAAAGCGCGCCACGTCCGTGCCCGGGATCCAGAAGACATCCGGGGCGGTCCCGGCTTCGATTTCAGCGATCAGCAGGTCCTGGTAGCTGGCGGTTTCGGAACCACCCGGCTCGTATTCCAGGCTCACGCCGTCCCAGGCTTCGTCAATGGACTGGCTGGCGGCGGTGTACACGTCGATTTCTGCCTGGTTGTCCGGGCGGGTGCGCCAGCGCAGGGTCACATCATCCTGCGCGAAGGCAGGCAGCACAAACGAGGTGATCAGCAGCAGGCTAACGCTCACGAGGAAAAGCTTACGTTTGGACATGGTTTAACTAACTCCTTATGCTCGAATTCTTCTGCGGGAGGGTCGGTCGGCCGGTTATGGTGTGATCGGAAATAGCGTGCTCCTTTCTCTGGCAAAAACGGTTATTTTTGAACAACGGGCGGTGCCGCAGAGGCTCGGATGATGAGCTCTGTGGGCAACACCACGGAAGCTGGCTCGGTTTGGTCCAACAGCTCAAAGAGCATGCGCGTGGCCATGCGCCCCAATTGCAGCGCTTGCTGGTTGATGGTGGTCAGAGGGGGGACGGCGTGCTGGGCGCTGGAGATGTCGTCATAGCCCACCACAGAAAGCGCCGCTGGCACGGCGATGCCCGCCTCGCGCGCATAGTGCAGCGCGCCCAGCGCCATCCGGTCATTCATGCAGGCCAGCGCCGTGATTTGCGGGTGCTGCTCCAGCAAGGTGCGGGCACATTCCGCGCCGCTGGCCAGCGAAAATCGACCTTCGATTTGCGGCAGCTCGGCAAAGTTCAGCCCGGCGGCTTCGGCGGCAGTTTGCAGGCCCGCGATGCGTTGCCGGATGGAGTAGTTGAGGCCATCGCGCACGGTGATCACGCCGATGTGGCGGTGGCCCAGCCCCAGGATGTACTCCATCAAGCCCTGGCCGCCCTGGTGATCGTCGCTATGCACGTAGTAGGCGTGGGGTTGGTAGCCAATGGCCACAGCCGGGACGTTGCGGGCGCGGGCCGGCTCCAACACCGAAGCCACCGGGACGTTATCCAACGCCACCAACCCATCCACATAGCCGCTGTGCAGCAGGCGCAGGTAGTTTTCATCGGGGCCCTGGGCGGCCAACTGGGGCGTGCTCAGCAACAGGTTGTAGCCGCGCTGGCTACATTCGCCCTCGACCCCTTCCAGAATGCGCTGCACCAGGGGGTCCGTAAACACCCGGTCGTAGATGTAGGGGAAGACCACGCCAATGACGTGCGTTTTGCCTTTAGAGAGGGCGCGCGCGGCCAGGTTAGGCCGATAGCCCAGCTCTTCCACGGCTTGCATCACTTTCTGGCGGGTGGCTTCAGAAAAGTAGGGGGTGTTGGAGAGGACCTTGGAAACGGTGGCCGTGGAGACCCCCGCTTTTTGTGCAACCTCGTTTAAGGTAGGCACGCTTCCATCCCTCTAAATAAACTAAGTGCAGTGCATTAAAGGATCAATTCGCGCGTCGTTAAACGCTTAACTATCAGGATACACCTTTTTCAAAAAAAAGAAAAGGGGGGATTGCCTATGCATTTTCTGCGCGGAGCTGCGCGCGCACCTGCATCAGAATCTGCCCCAGCTTGTTGAGGCCGGACCCATCCGCACCGCAGCCCCAGTAGAAGTCGTTGGGCGCGTTCTCCACGATCACTTCATCCCCCGTGCCGAGCAGGATGGCGCGAAGCTCGGCATGGGTCTGGAACTTCAGCAGCACCGCCTCGGCCATGATGCCGTCCTTCACAGCTTCCCAATCTGGCCGCAAGGGGTGCTGGCGGCTTTGCCCCAGGGCTTTGGCCTGCTTGGGCGTTTTGGCCAGGCGAATCTGCTGTTCGTAGTCCGTGCCGGGGAACTTCTGCGCCTGGAAGTAGTGCTCCACCGTAGGCCAATAGACGCCTTGGGCCGGGATCCCATGCCGGGAAAAATTGCTGAAGCAGCCATAGGGTTTTTCCCGCACGCTATAAAAGTAGATGGGCATACTGCACCTCGCTATGAATCGCTTCAGGGGTGGGCCGGGCGTTGCCAGGCTGGCGGCCAATCTTCAATATCCTGAACAACCTCCCCATTGATGAGCAGGGAGTAGCGCGGCGCTTCGGGAAAATCATTGAGCCGCAGGTGCCATACCTGGCCATCGACCTGCGCCCGGCAGGGATAATCCACATCGGCGTTGACGGACCATTGCATGCGGCGTTGCTGGTGTATGGTGTCGCGTGGTTGCATGGGGGGCTATTCTACCCTAAACTGTAAAGCCTGCCTCAGAAGTTCGTGGCGGGCTAGAACTGCTGCGGGGCCAGCGGCGTCATGCCGGCAATTAAGGCTGCTGGCGTTTGATGCCGGGAGGGCAGCAGCGCGCGCGGCACTGACCACCAAGAGAGGGAGGCACACATGAACTACCGACAGCTAGGCCGCACGGGGGTAAAGGTCAGCCCGCTTTGCCTGGGCTGCATGAACTTCGGCGGGCGTACATCCCCCGAAGCCGCCGAGGGCATCCTGGCCGAAGCCCTGGACCATGGCATTAACTTTATTGATACCGCGAATGTTTATGGGCACGACCGGCCAACTTTAGCGTGGGGCGCGGCAGGAGCGAGGAAATTGTGGGCGCGGCGTTGCAGCGGCTGGGGCGGCGGGATGCGGTTGTGCTGGCGACCAAAGCCTTCTTTCCGATGAGCGACGACCCCAACGCAACCGGCAGCAGTCGGCGCCACCTGATTGCCGCCTGCGAAGCCTCCTTGCGCCGCCTGCAAACCGAAACCATCGATCTTTACCAGCTGCATCATCCCACCAACGAAGTCCCGATTGATGAAACCTTGCGCGCCCTGGATGATCTGATCCGGGCCGGGAAGGTGCGCTACATCGGCACCAGCACCTTTGCCGCCTGGCAGGTGGTGGAGTCGCTGTGGGTGGCGCATGAATATGGCCTGAATCGCTTCATCAGCGAACAGCCCGCCTATAACTTGCTGGATCGGCGCCTGGAACGGGAGTTTATCCCCATGGCGCAGACTTACGGCCTGGCGATCCTGCCGTGGTCGCCAACGGCGGGCGGCTTCCTGACGGGCAAATATCGGCGCGGAGCAGCCCTGCCAGAAGAGTCCCGCTACGCGGCTTTCTGGCAGGGCGGGGTGCGGCGTGTCTTCACCGCAGCAGCCTTTGATGTGCTGGACGTGGTGGAGCAGATCGCCCAGGAACGGGCTGCAACGCCCGCCCAGGTGGCCCTGGCCTGGTGCATGAACCAGCCAGGCATCACCAGCCCGATCATTGGGCCACGCACCCTGGACCAGTTGCACGATAATCTGGGTGCGCTGGCCCTGAGCCTGAGCGAAGACGACCGCGCCCGGCTGGATGCGGTCGCCCGGCCCGGCGAGATGTCCGCACCCTTTTATGGGGAAGATGGCTTTGCCTGGACTGCCTGGGGGCCGCACCGCTACCGCTGGTAGCCCCGCATAGCACAAGGCGCACTCTCCCTGGTTGATAGGATGATGAAGAATAATGTTCACTTCAGCCGATTATGAAACTCTGATGCAAAGTCTGGCCCATGCCTGGTCCACGCAGGCTACCGAAGCCGCGCTGGCTTGCTTCGCTGAGGATGCGGTGTACATGGAACCGCCGGATATCCAGTTGTACCTGGGCCACGTGCAGCTACGGCCCTACTTTGCGGCGCTGAAGCCCGGCACCTACCTGACCCTGCACCACATCTGGTTTGCGGAGCCTGCCCAGACCGGCGCTGTGGAGTATTCCTTTGGCGTGCAGGGGCGCCCCCAGGCGGATCACGGCTGCATCGTGACGCAAATCCGCGATGGGCGTATTGCCTTCTGGCGCGAGTATCAGCGCAAAGGCCCGGCTCTCTTTGCCGAGTTTTTGGCCCCAGAGGGCAAAACCTGGCAGTGGCACATCGGCAATTACCCCTAGCGGCCTGGGCGGCGGGATGCGGGTGTGAGGCTGCACTTTGTTTTCGAGCACTACACAGCAGGGTTAACCCCGGTTAACGCCTGAGTTAGCTGTTTGCCCTGTTCATTTAACCCCTTGTGGCACAAAAGTTAATTGAGTATCCCCTATTTTCCCGGTGACATTCGGCACTGCTGAGAATCAGTCTCAATTGGCTATCCTCAAAGCAATGCAAGGTGCGTGGCAAGGAGTGTGCCCCAATGACGACTTTAGATCAACTTTCCCCTGGCCAGTGCGCCACGGTCGGCAGGGTCGCGGCAGAGCGCGGCCTGCGTAAACGCCTGCTGGAAATGGGCCTGACGCGCGGTGCGCGCATCGAGCTGCTCAAGGCGGCGCCGCTGGGCGATCCGCTGGAGTTCAAACTGCGGGATTATCACCTTTCCTTGCGGAAAGCCGAAGCCCGCCTCATTGAAATTGACCTGGAGGGCTAGCCGATGACCTGCCCAACGGGTCGCTGTTGTCCGCTGAGCATGTTGCGCCCTGGCGAACAAGGGGCGCTGGTGGAGTTCCGCTGCCCGCATGGCCAGCGCCATCGCCTGACGGAACTGGGCCTGACCTGCGGCGATTGCATCCGCGTGATCAGCGGAGAATGCCACGGCCCAATGATTGTGGCGCTCAAGCACGATGCGCGGCTGGCCCTGGGCCGGGGGATGGCCCACAAGATTATTGTGCAAGTGATCGAGTAAGCGGGGGGAGATCAACATGACAACCATTGCGCTGGCCGGAAACCCAAACGCTGGCAAAAGTACGCTCTTTAATGCCCTGACGGGGTCTCACCAGCACGTTGGCAATTGGCCCGGCAAAACGGTGGAGAAAAAAGAAGGCCAATTGCGGCTGGCTCAGCAGGCCGTTACCCTGGTGGACCTGCCCGGCACCTATAGCCTGAATGCCTATTCGGTTGAGGAGATCATCGCGCGCGATTTTATCCTGAACGAGCAGCCCCAGGCCGTGCTGGTGGTGGCCGATGCCGCCAACCTGGAACGGAACCTCTACCTGGTGGTGCAACTGCTGGAGATGGGCACGCCCATGCTGCTGGACCTGAACATGAGCGACATCGCTGAAACACGCGGCATCCAGATTGATAGCGCACGCCTGAGCCAACAACTGGGCGGTGTGCCGATTGTCCGCACGGTCGGGTTCGCGCCATGGCCGGCCTGAACGA
>JAAUUD010000070.1 GCA_012031655.1 Anaerolineae bacterium
GGAAGCCAGTGACCGCGCCAGGTTATACTCACACGCGCTTGCACGTCAATGACATGGGCGCCGCCGTGCGCTTTTACCGGGATGTGATGGGCCTGGCCCTGACCCTGGGGGGCGAAGGCGATGTCTATAGCGAACTGGCCAGCGGCGACCTGATGCTGGGGCTGTTCCTCCAGGGCCTGATGGCCGAAATGCTGGGCGAAGCCAACCAGCCCGGCTGGGGCGATGGCCAACTGATCGCGTTGGCGGTAGAGCGTGTGGACGAAGCCGTGAGCGCCCTGCAAAAACACGGCGCAGAGCTGGTGCTGCCCCCCACAGACCGCCCTAACTGGGGCTTGCGGACCGCGCACTTCCGCGACCCCGATGGGCGCTTGCTGGAAGTGCATGGGCCACTGGCGGCCCCGGAACAGGGCTAGGCCAGGTTGCGTTGGCGCCGTGCCTCAAACAGCAGGATGGCGGCGGCAGTGGCAGCATTCAGAGATTCGACCCCCGTGGCCATCGGGATCATGACCGGCGCGGGGGCGAACACCTGCCCCGCCGGGCTGATGCCGTGCGCCTCGTTGCCGATGAGCAGCAACGTCGGCGCCAGCCAGTTTACCGTGTAGTAGGGCTGGGCGGTGGGGGTGGCTTCGGCCCGCCAGCGTGGCCACTCGGCAAACTCACGCATACACTGGTCATAATGACGTGGTCAGCAACGCCAGGCGGAATTGCGCGTCCCATCCCAGCGCGCAGGGCCTTCGGGTTAAAAGGTCGACCGTCCCAGGCAGCAAAATCACCCCATCGACCCCCGCCGCGCCGGCGGTCCGCAAGAGGCGCCCCCAGGTTGCCGGGTCGCGCAGGCCATCCAGCGCCAAAAGCAGGCTTGCCTGGAGGGCCAGGGTGCGCTCTGGCAACGGGAACACCGCCAGGATGCCCTGGGTTTGCTCTGTTTCGCTGAGTTTATCAAAGAGGCTGGCTTCTACTGCATAGCACGGGAAGCGGTCAAAGGGCATCTAGGGGAAAGTCTGCCCGATGCAGGATGAACTCTGGCACGTAGCCCTGCCCGATCACATCCTGAACCAGGCGCACGCCTTCCAACACCGCCTGGCGTTCGCGAGCGCGGGTTTTGGTCTGCTGTAGCAAGGCGCGAACCTGCTTGAGCTTGGCGTTCTGCGTTGAATTGATGATCATCTAGGGGGCACCAGGGCGGCAAAACGAAGCTTGCCGCCCTCGATGAGGCGGGAGCCATCCCGCTTAGCTGGGCTTGACTTCTGCCACCAGTTGGCTAAAGGTGCTGGCATCGCGCACGGCGATATCAGCCAGGACCTTACGATCCAGCTCGATGTGGTTGGTTTTGAGCTGGTGCATCAGCGCGCTGTAGCTCATCCCGTTCAGGCGAGCAGCGGCGTTAATGCGGGTGATCCACAACCGGCGCAGGTCGCGGCGGCGGTCGCGGCGGTCACGGTAGGAATACCACAGGCTCTTCATCATGGCTTCGTTACCGCGTTTGAAGAGCTTGTGCTTGGTATCCCACTGCCCTTTGGTGAGCTTGAGGACTTTTTTGTGGCGGCGGCGCGTAACCACCCCACCTTTAACGCGAGACATTGATAACTGCTCCTTGTGGCCTTAGCGCGGCGGATTGGCTTTGTATTTGCCCAGGTAAGGGGCCAGGGCGCGAATACGCTTGACGCTGGCGTTGCTCTCGACTTCCAGCATCTCGGTAAACAGATATTTGGTGCGCTTTTTGGTGCGGCGCCGCAGGTGGCTTTTGCCGCCCTTGGTGCGCATGACCTTTCCACTGCCGGTCACACGGAAGCGCTTGGCCGTGGCCTTGTGCGTTTTGAGCTTGTATTTGCCTGTCTTCGTGCTTTTGCGCGGCATACGCTGTTGAACTCCTATACATGGCACTGCCGTACAGGGAGTACGGCAGTGGTACGTGTGCTTGCCAGAAAAACGGACCCAGCTGCTAAGTCTTTTTCTTTTCTTTCTCTGGGATCGGCGCCAAGACCATCAGCATGGACTTGCCTTCCATATTGGCGTCCTGTTCCACGACGGCAACGTCCTTCAACTGTTCAGACACCATATCCAGGATTTCGCGCCCTAGCTCTGGGTAGGTGATCTCCCGCCCACGGAACCAGATACGCACCTTGACTTTCATCCCATCTTCCAGCCAGCGGCGGGCATCCCGCACTTTAAAGCCCAGATGGTGTTCGTCGGTCTTGGGGCGCAGCCGGATTTCCTTCACCAGGATGGTTTTCTGTTGTTGGCGGGCGGCGCGTTCCTTCTTCTTCTGGCTATAGAGGTATTTGCCGTAGTCCATGATCCGGCAAACTGGCGGGTTAGCGTTTGGGGCTACCTCAACCAGGTCAAGTTCCCGTTCCTGGGCGATCTGCAACGCACGCTTAATGGGCACAATGCCCAGGTTCTCGTTCGTGTCGCTGATCAGGCGTACCTCTTTAGCCCGAATTTGCTCGTTAACGCGATTTTCTTGCTCGCTTATTGCCGTCTTCCCTTCTGCTGCTTCGTCTTTAAAGGTACTCAATTTTTTTGATGCTGTAGTATAGCATGTGCCAAACAAGAGCGTCAACAGGGGATTGGCCCACCCGGCGTTCTACAATTGGCCAATCTTCACCTTCTCCAGACAAAACCTATGGTAGCATGGAAGGGGAAAAAGATTAAAGAGCCACGTGGATGACTCCCCAGGAAGCCGAACGCCTCTTTGAAATTGCCTATCAGGACTCGCTGCGCGGGCGGCGAGGCGAGGCGCGCGCCATCCTGGAGGAAATTCTGGCGGTTTACCCCAAGCACGTCGAAGCACTGGTGCTGAGTGGCTTTCTGGCCCCGCGTGCTCAGGCGCGCTATTTCTTCAAACAAGCTTTGCAACTGGACCCAGCCCACCCAGAGGCGTTGCGCGGCCTGCTCAAGCTGGAAGAACGCGCCAATCGGTCCTTCATCCAATTTGTGGCCTTTGTGATCCCGGCCAGCCTGGTGATGGTTGGCTGTAGCCTGGCAGCGGCGCTGGCGGTGCTCAGTTTTTCGGGGGATGACCCCGTGCCCACGGCGGCGGTCGATGCTTCGGACGTCACCCAGCGCTTGCAGGTGATCAATAACCCCGGTGTGCCCACCCCCACAGGCGAGGACCTGTTGCCCACACCAGAGCAATTTCTGACCCCCACGGATGCCGCGCTGGCTGATGTAACCGCCCTGCCCACGGAAGAAGCCACCGCCGAACTCACAGCAGAAGCCACCACAGAGGCGACCCAGGAAGCCACCGAGGAACCGACGCTCGAGGGAACCGCTGAAGCCACCGTGGAAGCTTCGCTGGAGGTCACCGAAACGCCGACTGCAACACCCACTGAAACATCAACCACAACCCCTACAGCCACCGAGACGGCCACCGAAACCGGTAGTGTGATCACGGAAACGCCCGCCGGCACGCCGCCTGCCGGTGCCGAAGAAAGCGAAACCCCAACGGCGACCGCCTCGGGCCACGCTGGCCGAGGCGGAAACCCCCACCCTGGAGGCCACGCTGACGGAAACCCCCACGGAAACCGCCACGGCCACGGCCAGCGCAACCGAAACACTCGCCCGGGGAAGACACCCCCACGCCCACGCCATCCGAGACGCTCACCGCTACGCCCTCAGAAACCTCGGAGGGCGAAACGCCCACGGCAACGGCAACCGAAGACGGAACCAGCCCCACGGCCACCGGGACGCTCACGCGCACCCCCACCGCGACACGCACCCCCACTGACGTCGGGGACACGGCAACGGCAACGGCAACGGCAACGGACACAGATGAGCCTGTTCAGGCGGACGAGGGCACGCCAACCAACACCCCGAACCCCGACCGGGATGGTGATGAGGTGCTGAATGAAGATGATAATTGCCCCAATGTGGCCAATGCAGACCAGGCCGACCTGGATGATGATGGCCTGGGCAACGCCTGCGACCCCAATATTGATGATGACCTGTGGCTTAACGCCGAGGATAATTGCCCCTACGTGGTCAATGATGACCAGGCGAACGTGGATGGCGATGCATTTGGCGACGCCTGCGATGTTGACCTCGACAACGACACCCGCATCAACACAGAAGATAACTGCCCCCGCGTGGCCAACACCAATCAGCTAGACACGGATGGCGATGGCCTGGGCAACGCCTGCGACCCCAACGACGATAACGACATGCATCTGGATGTGGATGATAACTGCCCGCTGGTGATGAACGATGATCAACTGGACAGCGATGGGGATGATATTGGCGACGTGTGCGATGCCGACTGAGCGCTAGAACAGCGACTTCTGCACCATCGGCGGGGGGCATCTGGGTCATCCTCGGTGAGGGGTGGGGGGTCTTCTGTGTGGGCAGGGGCGTCAGCTTCGGCTGCGATGCCCAGGGCTTCCGCTGCCCCCGCAGGCAATGCCTCCTTAACCGGGGCGGGCGGCTCCTCGGCTTGAAGCACCGGGCGTGCCTCTCTGCCGACCGTTTCGGCGGCCAGGGCTTCCAGTTCAGCTTCCGTAAACCCGGTGCTCTTGAGCACCTCGCGCAGCGAAGGCTCTGTGATCCAATCGCCGCTACGCAGCACGTGCAAGTAGTGTTCGCGCAGGCACTCGCGCCAGTGGTCGTAGAAAATGTTGTCCGTCATAACCGGGCCGTATCGTGCAAAGCCGGGACGTTAACCGACATCAACTCCAGTTCGTTGCGCAGGCGTTCTGCCAGGTGTTGGGCGGGGTCCATTTCGCCATGCACCAGGTAAGTATGCTGCGGTTTTTTGTGCATGGCGCTCACCCAGTTGACCAACTCGTTCGAGTCTGCATGGCCCGAGAGGCCATTGAGCTTGACGACTTCTGCCCGGACGCGGTGTTCCTGGCCAAAGATGCGCACGCGGTCGGCACCATCCAGCAGGCGGCGGCCCAGGGTGTGCGGCGCCTGCCAGCCCGTGATCAGGATGGTGTTGGCCGGGTCGTCCAGGCGGTTGCGCAGGTGATGCAGGATGCGCCCGGCCTCGGCCATCCCGCTGGCGCTAATGACGATAAACGGCCCTTCGCGGTCGTTGAGTTCCTTGCTTTCCTCAACGTTGCGGGTGTAGCGCAACTGGGAAAAGCCAAAGGGGTCATCATCGCGGAAGTCGCGCATGTAGGCCCGGGTTTCGGCGTCAAAGACTTCAGGATGATTACGAAAGACGGTCGTTACATCGGTGGCCAGGGGCGAGTCCACGAAGACCGGCAAGGGGGCAATGCGGTTCGCGGCGACCAAGCGTTGCAGGGCATAGACCAACTGCTGCGTCCGGCCCACGGCAAAAGCCGGGATGATCAGGACGCCGCGCCGCTGGGCGGTGCGCTGGATGATCTGGGCGAGCTTGTCTTCCAGTTGTTCTTCGGAGGGGTGCAGGCGGTTGCCATAGGTGCTTTCGAGGATCAGGACATCCGCGTGCTGCACGGTTTCGGGGTCGCGGATGATGGGCAGGTTGCTGCGCCCAATGTCCCCGCTAAAGACCAGTTGCACCTCGCGCTTGCTCTCGCGGTCGTCAATTTGCAGGCTCACGATGGCACTGCCCAGCATGTGCCCGGCCTCCAGAAAGCGCAGCGAAACCCCGGGCAGCACCTCGCGCGGGCGGTGATAGGGCATGGGGAAGAACAGGTTTAGGCTGGCGACAGCATCTTCTTCGGTGTAGAGCGGCTCGATGCGGTCCTGGTTGCGCTTGCGAACCTTGGTGTTAAAGAACTCGGCGTCTTTCTCCTGAATGTGGCCGCTATCGCGCAGCATGTCTGCGCAGAGGTCGCGGGTGGGGTAGGTGCACACGATTTCGCCCTGAAAGCCCTGCTTGACCAGGTTCGGGATGTTCCCGGCGTGGTCGATGTGCGCGTGGGAGAGGATGAGCACATCAATGCTGCGTGGGTCGAAAGGGAACTCCTGGTTGCGCTGGCGCGCCTCGGCCCGTTTGCCCTGGTACAGGCCGCAATCCAGCAGGATTTGCTGGTCGTTGACCTCGATGAGATGCTGCGAGCCGGTCACGGTCTGGGCCGCGCCATGAAAGCTAATGCGCATGATGCTAATCCCTCTATTGCCCCTGCAAGGTTACCGTTTTCGGGTGCCCTGTTGGCTTAGGGCGCCCCCTGTTCCCGATTAAGAAGCTGCAAAAGTTCCATGCCGTAGCGTTGGCGGCGCCAGGGGCCCAGGTCGCGGACCTCGGCCAGCTCTTCGGGCGAGCTGGGCGCGCGCTGGGCCAGTTCCCACAGCACATCGCGCGGGATGATGATATCGCTTTCCACGCCCCGTTCGGCAGCGCGCTGCTTGCGCCAGTCCTTGAGCCGATCAAAGCGGCGCTGGGCGGCTTCATCAATCGTGGGGGCGGTTGGGGGGGCGTGGGCAGGGCAGCGGTGCGCCCACTGGCCAGCGCCCGCAGCACCGGTAGGCCGTAGCGCTGGGCGCTATGGCGGGTCAGCAAGCGCTTCTGGACCATCTCGTTAACGGACTTGGGGTTAACCTGCACCAGCGCCACCAGTTTTTCATCTGCCAGCACCCGAAAGCGAGGGATGTTGCGCTGCCGGGCGATCTGCTCGCGCCAGAGGTAAAGCTCGCGCAGCATGGCCTTCTGGCGCAAGCTGAACTGGCGGGTTTTGTTCAGGAACCAATAGCCGTCGGGGTCAAAGCTGTGCTCGGCGGGGGGCGTTTGCAGGGTTTTGTCGAACAATTCCTGCGCTTCGGGCAGGGCACTCTGCGCGGTTAGCTCGCTGTGCAGGATGTCGCGCAGGCGCGGCAGGAAGTGCGTATCCTGCTGGGCGTAGCGTTGCTGCGCCGCGCTCAGCGGGCGTTGGCCCCAATCGGCGCGCTGGTAGCGTTTGTCCTGCTCCACATCAAAAAAGTGATTCAGCAGCTTGCCCAGGCCGTATTCCCGATAGCCCAGCACGCGTGCCGCCATCATCGTGTCAAAAAGGTTGGCAAACACAAAACCAAAGTCGCGCTTGAGGCAGGCGATGTCATATTCCGCCGCGTGAAAGACCAGCTCAATATGCGGCGCGGCAGTAACCTGGCCCAGCGGTGAGAGGTCGTTGAGCGCCAGCGGATCGATCAGGTAATCTTGCTGGCGCGTGGAAAGCTGGATCAGGCAGACCCGTTCATAGTAGGCAAACAGGCTGTTGGATTCCGTGTCGATGGCGATGAGGGGTTCATCTAACCATTGCTGGACCAGCGCTGCCAGGGCTGCATCGTTTTCGATGAGGTGCACCGGGGGGCAGGGGGGGCGTGCTCATATCCACCCCCGCCAGCGGAAGAAGGCCAACATGCTGGTGGCGGTCAGGATCATCAGCATCACGATAAACCAGAAGGAATGGGCATAGCTGCCCAGCGGCAAATCAACGTTCATGCCATACACTCCGCTGATCAGGGTCAGGGGCATGAGGACCACCGAAATGATGGTCAGGATATTGATCACCTCGTTGGTGCGGTAGTTGGCCAGGGTGTTGAGCGTGTCCGAAAGGCTCACCAGCACCTCACCATGGTCCAGGATGATGTCTACCGCTTTCTGGAGGTGGTCGCGAATGTCGCCAAAATACACGTCTAGCTCCTCACGGACCATAGGGCGGTCGACCCGTTCCAGCAGTTCGATCACCTCCACCTGAGGGCGCACGATGCGGCGCAAGGCGATGTTATCCCGACGCAACCAGGCGATGCTGCGGATCATGTTG
Source organism: Anaerolineae bacterium (assembly GCA_012031655.1). GTDB lineage: Bacteria > Chloroflexota > Anaerolineae > Aggregatilineales > J027 > JAAUUD01. The sequence goes on from JAAUUD010000070.1 coordinate 7,668, forward strand.
CGGGCGTCGGAGTTAAAAATCTCTTCCTCAATGGCGTGGATGTTGGCGTCGACCTTGTAAAGGATCGGGAAAATGTAGTCCACAAGCTGGTCGATGACCGTGTAAAACAGCCGACTGGCCCCCCCGCCCAGGTAGAGGTCGCGGGCGTCTTCGTCTTCCTGGCAGCGCTCGTAGAGTTTGGTGAGCGGCTTCAGGGTGTTGTCGTGCACGGTGACCAGATAGTGACTGCCCAGGAACAGGTAGACTTCGCTGGGCCGACTGATGCGTGCCACAGGGTCCCACAGGGGGAACTGCATCACGGTGAACAGGTACTCGTCATATTCATCCAGCTTGGGGCGCTCGATGTGGCTCAGCAGGTCTTCCAGGTCCAACGGGTGGAACTGGGGGTACTGCTGGCGTAGCAGTTCCACATCATCCGGGGTGGGGTGGGTGATGTTGGTCCAGGTGACGCGCTTGTGGATGATGGTTCGCATTGCCATGGCGCCTATTATGCGGCGCAGGGCGGAAGTTTGCCAAGCCGCGATTTCTGCCTATCCTAGAAGGTAAAGCGCCCACTTGCGGAACCAGCCCATGCCCCCTCGCCATCCTCATGACCTGAACCCGCGAGCCGAAACCCCGCCCTTGTTGCTGGTGGTGGCGGCGGGCCTTAGCCTGTGCTTGATCGTGGCCGGGGTGTTGTGGGCCGATGCCCCCCCCAGGCCGACCGCAGCGCAGCCACCCTGCGCTGGCCCTCTCCTGAGTGGCGCTGCTGGTTGCAGGCCGAAGCGCCGCTCAATGTGCGGATTGGCCCCGGGATGGAGTATGCCCGCGCCTGGATTTTGGGGCCGGGTGAGGCTGTGCAGGTGACCGGCCAAACGGCTACGGGCTGGCTGCACATCGAAGGGGGCTGGTTGCCGCCAGATTTGCCGCTGGAAGTGGTGCACCAACCTGCCAGGACCTGAAACCCGTTGCGCGCCCGCATGTCTACCAGGACGACCTGGTGCCGCCGCAGGTGGTCATTGCGCAGGGGTGGCGGGCCGTGCTCAATGAGAGCTTTGCCACCGCTGCGAACGGCTGGACCAATGCAAACAACAGTCAACCTTTGCCTGTGCGCCGTGGGGAACTCTGGTTAGCCGCGGGGGTGCGCGCGCAACCCCGGGCGGTGCAGCCCGCCATCCTCCTGGCAGAAGGTTTTTGGGGCTGGCGGGCCGAGTGGCAGGTGCTGGAACCCGAAGCGCGGCTCATCCTGAACGTGCAGGAAACGGAGGCCGGCGCGCTCCAGGTGCGGTGGGCACCAGATGGCCATGTGGAGGTCATCCGGTGGGGGGTGGAGGCGGCACCGCTGGTGCTGGGCAGGGCCCAGGCGCAAACCAGCCTCTCGCTGACCTTTGGGGTTTGGTTGGCGCAAGGGCAGCTCACTGTCTTTCAGGGCGAGGCGGCCTTGCTGCGTGTGCTTGTTCCTGTGGGGGAAGCTGGTGGCTTTAGCCTGGCCCTGGAGGGGACTGGCGCGGTGGTCTCTGTGGCCCGCTTTGAGCTTAGCCGACCGGACTAAACCGCACAGGACCAATTTTTGACAATTTCCCCGCGCTTGTGATAACTTTTACAAAGTGTGGATTAATGCTGGACTAGCGTCACATTAACCCCAGAGAAGACCATCCAGCGAATTGGCAATTGGAGCAGTACCACGGGCTTGCTATAATGCCTCTGTGATCACGTCCGCTCCATGGAGAAGATGATGACAACTTCACCGACCGTTGCGAAGGCACAAACTGCTGCCTCCAAAAAACAAGAACAACAGGCTGTGGCCCCACAGGCGGCCAAAATCCCTGGTATTTCTCGCCGCGAATTTCTGTACTACGCCTGGGGCGGCAGCATTTCGCTGCTCACTGCGCAGACTGCCGGGCTGCTCATCTGGTTCGGCCTGCCGCGCTTCGGCGAAGGGGAATTCGGCGGCACCTTCCTGCTCACGACCTTGCCTCTGCCGGGCAGCCCACCCCTGGATAATCCACAGGGCAAGTTCTGGCTCTCGGTGACCGAAGGCGGCGGCATCGTAGCCCTGTATAAAGTGTGCACGCATCTGGGCTGTTTGTTCCGCTGGGTCGATGCCAATCATCGTTTTGAGTGCCCCTGCCACGGTTCTAAGTTCGAGCTGAACGGGCGCTTCATCGAAGGCCCAGCCCCACGCAGCCTGGACCGCTTTGCGATTGAGGTGGTCACCACCAGCGGCGTGATTGCCTCTAATGCAGATGGCGACCCGGTGGTGCTGGACGATCTTTCGCAGTTCCGCGAAGTGCGCGTGGACACCGGGACGCGCATTCAGCGTAGTGGCAAAGTATAGGTAGTTAACGCAGGCAGTTCGAGGAGAACGTTATGTCAATCCTGCCCGTCCCTTCTTTTCTGGATGACATCAAAGAAAAGGGGTTGCGGAAGGCTGTCCTGGAGGGCATTGACGAGACGGTGACGCGACTCACCGCTGGGATGAACATCCAGGATATCCGCGAGGCCCTGCGGGGCGACCCGCCTTCGCGCCGCCCCAACCCGCGCCTCACCCCCCATGCGGATGGCTTCTTTTTGCACATCCGGCCCGCCTACTACAACCAGGCGGTCACAGGCATTTACCCGACCTTCCGCATGGGCTGGCTTTCCACCTATTTTTTCATCCTGGAGATCATCACCGGCATTTTCCTGATGGTGTTCTATACGCCCTCGCCGGATGTGGCCTACGACAACATGATGGAAATCCTGGGTAACGTGCCGATGGGGCAGTTCATGCGCGACCTGCACCGCCTGGGCGCTGAGGCGATGGTGTTGTTCGTGGCCCTGCACATGTTGCGAACGTTCGTCACGGGGTCCTATAAACGCCCGCGCCAGTTTACCTGGTTCACGGGCATGATCTTGCTGATGATCACGCTCTTCCTCAGCTTTACGGGCTATTTGTTGCCCTGGGACCAACTGGCCTTCTGGGCGGTGACCATTGGCACCTCGATGGCCGAAGCTGCGCCGCCGGAAGTCGTGGGCACCAACGTCAACCTGCTGTTGCGCGGGGCACCGGATATTGGCGCGGGTGGCTTGCTGCGCTTCTACCTGTTGCATGTGCTGCTGCTGCCCTTGCTGACCATCATCTTCCTGTTTGTGCACTACTACAAAGTGGTGCTGCACGGCCACAGCCTGCCGCCCAAGCTGGAAGAAGTGGGCCAGGACACCGCCAAGCGCGTCCCGGTGGAAAAGCGTGTGTACTTCATCCCGGATGTGCTGACGACGGAATTGATGTGGGTGGCGGGCGTGAGCTTTGCCATGGTGATGATGGTGACCTGGTTCTACCATGCGCCGCTGGAAAACCACGCCGACCCGCAGGTGACGCCGCTGCATACCGTGGCGCCGTGGTACTTCCTGTGGCTGCAAGGCATGCTGAAATTTGGCGACAAGGTGCTGATGGGCGTCGTCCTGCCCACCATCATCTTCGGCTTCCTGTTCGTGATGCCCTACCTGGACGTGACCAAGAGCCGCCGCTATGCCCACCGCCGCTTTGCCCTGTCCACCGGAGCGCTGGTGGTGGCCCTGCTCATCGTGCTGACCTTCACTGGCACGCCCTACTATGGCGTAGAAGGCTCCGCTGACCAGGAAGTGACCGAAAGCATGATCCCCTGGCGAAAAACCCGGCCCGCTACGCGCCACCCCCTATGAAGAACTGGTCGTGACCACGCAAGACCCCATCTTTGGGGAACTGGCGACGGCCTTCCCGACCATCGAAGAACTGGACGTGGCCCTGACGCAGCGTGCGATTGTGGTGCTGGATGAAGAACACAGCCATATCATCCCCGAACTGGACTACGCCAGCGGGGAAGAAGGCGGTCGCCTGCGCTTCTCGCTGGAAGAACTCGAAGCCACCTATGGCGAGAGCGAGCCAGAACTCTTCCATGCCATTGAAGAGTTCCACCACATACTCTATGACGAGTTCCCCGAAACGCTGGAAAACGCGCGCGGCTACATCATGATTAGCGACAAGCAGCCGAACGTCAAGCGCGTTCAGGTGGTTTTCACCTGGCTGGAAGAAGACGAAGAAGGCAACGAATTCCGTACGGTTGCTTCCACCGTTGCCTTTGTCCATGCCGAGTCCGAGTGGCACGCTCACTAAAGGGGAGCTGGCGCGGCACGTGCCTGCCGCGCCCCCCACTGACCTACACGAGAACGCAGGGATAGAAACCAATGCCTTCGATCTACGAAAGACGCATTATCCTGGGCCTGGCTTTCATCACCGCCACCATCATCCTGGTCGGTTGGCTGGCGATCAACGAAAACGGGCGGATGCAGGAGTTCACCGAGCGCGCCGAGGGCCGCTCCATTGAGCAGGGCGCACGGCTCTTTGAGGCCAACTGCGCCTCCTGCCACGGCTACGACGGCTATGGCTTGCCCGGCATTGCGCCCGCCCTCAACAACCCGCACCTGTTTGGGCATAACTTCTTTGGCGAGCTGGATAACCAGATTGCGGCCACGCAATCGCAGCTGACCAACGAAACCGATGCCGAGCGCCGGGGCGAGCTGGAAGCCCGTCTGGTGACGCTCCAGGCCGAACGCACCGCTATTGAAGAGCGCATCTACTACGACTGGACCGACCAGGTGGGCGCGCGCGACCCCGAAACCGAATGTACAGATGCCGACACCACCATCAGCCCGGTGACTGGCTATTCGCCGCGCCAACTGTGCGAATTGGGCGCAGTGGGTGTGCAATTGCTGATGCTGGACGAACAGATTATCCAGCTGGAAGGCATCACCAGCGCGGCGGCCCTCCCGGTCTACATCTCTCAGGTAGAGCGTGATCAACTGGCGCCGCTGCTGGCGGAGCGGGATAACCTGCTGGCCATCCAAGAAGGCACCTCGGCAGAAGGTGAAGCATCCGCAGAAGGCGAAACCGCCGCCCCTGCGTGAGGGTGAAGGCGAACCGCCGCCCCTGCCGCAGC
>JAAUUD010000071.1 GCA_012031655.1 Anaerolineae bacterium
TAACCGTTTGAGTTCACGCACGTCGCGGGTTTGCGCTTCTGCTTCTCGAAAAGCGGTGATCTCTTCTTCTGTGAGGTGAACTTGTCTCTTTGCCATGCCCTTATCTTACATCCGTAGTCACCTTTTTGCTTTGTCCATCATGTATAGTGTTATGCGGGAACAACACATACCCAAAATGAGAATAGCATCGTTTAGCTGACTAAGGAGTGGCAGAAGGATGAAACGCATTTTGATGCCGGTGGTCTTGGTGTTGGTGATGTTGCTGGCAGCCTTGCCAGCCCAGGCCCAGGGTGGCGCAGTGCTGGAGTACGGGCAGTTTGTGCAAGGGGATTTGAAAGAAGGCGCCATTGAACTGGTTTACACCGTAGAGGCGACTGAAGGCGACGTTGTGCTGATTGAAATGCGCCGCGCGCCGGATAGCGACCTGTTTTCTGTGGCGCTGAGCGTGGATGACCCCAGCGGCGACACCATTGCAGACACAGTGGAAGGCAACAGCAGCGATGTTTCGTTTGTGGCGTTCATCGCAGAACAAACCGGCACCTATGCGGTAACAGCCACACGCAGCCAGTTTTCTAGCTCCACTGGCACTTTTCTGATCCGCGCGCTGAATCTTGAGGTGTTGGAAGCGGGTACTGCCATCAACAACACAGTGACCAACGAGACCTATGATGTCTATTACGCGCTACCCCAAGACGAAGAAGTGTCGCTAAGTTATGTGCAAACGGACGGCCAGTTCTTCTTGAGCTTCCGTATCTACTACTCTGTGCCGGACTTTGGCCCGGCCCAGGTGGCTTCAGCAGGGGCTATTGAAGGCATCACCTGGCGTGTGAGCCTCGAAACCGATGACGACTTCCTGACCATCGTTTCCATTGGGACTACTGCCATCAACTTTGAATTCAGCGATGTGGATAGCAACTTTGAGCTAGCCCGCGAGTAGCACATCGCTTGAGGAGGGGTGGGGCCAACGCCCTGCCCCTCTAGCGCAACCAGAGCGCCAGCAGAGGCAGCATCAGGCAGGCCACTCCGCTCCCTAAAAGCACCGCCGCACCCGACCAGTTCACGCCTGGCACCAGCACAGCCCGCTGGGGCTCCTGTGGGTGGTAGTACACGATGACTTCCTGCCGATATGGGCGTAGCGGATGATGACGCTGGATAAGCGGCAAGTGGTGCGCGTGCTGGGCGTCAATGCGCTGGCCGTAGTAGCGCGTTTGCTCCACCAGATAAGTGTAGCGCACCCGGCGGCGCGAAAATTGCAGAACCGTCCCCCAGGTGGTTGGCCATTGCTCGCTGGTGTGATAGCGGCGGCAGCTTTCGACCCGGTCCACAGCCACCAGCAGCAGGCTTAAGCCAATTAACCCCACGCCCAGGTCAATCAACAGGCTTTGCTGCGCCAGCGCCAGCAACAAGCCATACAGCAGCAAGAACATGGGGAAGGTCAAAAATGCCGCCAGGCCAATTTCGCAGATGGGCGCCCAGTGGACCTTTTGCCAGCTCTGGGGCAGGGCGCTGTGGGACTGAGCCCAATAGAGATACACCATGGCAATCAGCGGGAAAGCACAGCCCAGAATGGGCAGCGCAACGTCTGGCACAATAACGACGAAGCCTCCCTGCAACATTTTAGAGGGGGAAACATTACCACCTCCAAGGGATAGGGGCAATAGGTGGCAGAAGGCCTGGCCCCAACCGGTGTTGGAGGGGCCAGGGGCACTACACACGGCCAGGGTCAGGCCGGAATACGAAAAACCAGGTCCAGCAGCACTGCGGGCAGCCCGGTCTGATTAGCATATTCGTAGGGGGCCGGGAATTCGACCCAGCACAGCACCTCACCGGGCAGGTTTTCTGTGATGTGGACAATCTGACCGTAGATGCCCGCCGGAACTTCGGAGGGGGCGCGCTTATCAAGTGGAATAAGTTCCACGTTTTCGCGGACCCGAACCAGGTCTCCAATCTGGAAAAGTTGTGTGTTCAAGATCAGCTCCTGACGCTTGCAGTTTACCTGTAGAGTGAGCAACCAACCGCCCTGGCAGGGCCATGCCTATAGAACCTATGTTATAGGTTTTTGCCTGCTGTGCCAGTGCGCTGGCACTACCGCTTAGCTCCGCTATAGTGATCATAGCAAACTCTACCGCGTAAAAAACTCGCCAAAAGTGCTATTTGTCTTCGGTACCTTAGCGCAGCGCAGATGCCCCGGCCTTAGGGGGCCGGGCGTTCGCGTAGCCAGTTTAGCGCCACGTCTGGCTCATGAAACACCTGCCGGGCCAGGCTGGGGTGCACGTGCTGAAGTTCCAGCCGCAAAAAAATCTCTATCAATTGGCCGTGCAAGCTCTGCGCCAGCAAGATGGCCACCCGCCCGGCGCGGGGTGGGATGAACCCCGCGCTAATCAGGATTTTCTGGCGGGCGTAGGGCGTCAGACTGAGCGCTGGGGCCCGCAGATCATACAGCACACGATAAGGGCGATCCGAAGGCCAGGCCAGATAGATTTTCGAGGCTAAGGAGGTCCAGGTATCAATGGTTGCATTGCTGGCATCGTGCAGCCGGAAGACCAGAATACGCTGTTCATCAAGCCAATCCATTTCGACCGACATTGTGGCTTGGGCCATAAGTCATCCAATAGATGTTTCTGTTCATTATACTGCATTTAGCATGAATTTTGAATGTTGAAATGCAGAAAATTAAGGCTTGTTTTACGCTCAGGCGCGCCGCAGTTCATTCTGCCCAGGGGATAAGGCCACCTTGGCGCCGCAAAAGTTCCCGCATCGGCGTCGCTTTAGGCCACAGGGGCCAGGCCGCACCCGTGGCCTGGCCAGGGAGGCATCATGCCTTTATCCGAGGGCAGTATGCAGGTCATCCAGCAAATCCTGGGGATGCTCGATGCCCACACTCAGGCGCACCAGCGCCGGGTCGGTGGCAATTTCGCTATCGGCGGTGCTGGCGTGGGTCATGCTATAGGGGTGCTCGATGAGGCTTTCGACCCCGCCCAGGCTTTCGGCCAGGGCAAAAATGTGCGTGCGGGCGCTCATTGCCTGGGCGGCTTCGGGGCCTTCGGCATGGATAAAGCTGATCATCCCGCCAAAGTCGCGCATTTGGCGCGCAGCCAGGGCGTGTTGGGGATGGCTGGGCAAGCCGGGGGTAGAGCACACGCGCCACGCGGGGGTGGCCCTCCACGCATTTGCGCAAGCTGTAAGGCGTTCGCGCTGTGCTGCTTCATGCGGATGGCCAGCGTTTTGATCCCGCGCAGGGTCAGGAAGCAATCCATAGGCCCAGGGACCGCGCCCACCGCGTTTTGCAGAAACTTGAGGGTCTGGTAGGTTTCCTCATCATGGAGCATGAGGCGCCGCCGACGACATCGCTATGGCCGCCCAGGTATTTGGTGGTGCTGTGCATCACGATATCGGCACCCAGGGCCAGTGGTTGCTGCAAGATGGGGCTGGCAAAGGTGTTATCCACCACCAACTGGACCCCGGCTGGTTTGAGGTCTGCGATTGCGGCGATGTCCGCCAGGCGCAGGCCAGGGTTGGTGGGCGTTTCCAGCCAGATGAAGCGGGTTTCGGGGCGCAGGGCCGCACGCACGCGGGCTGGGTCGGTGGTATCCACCCAGCTAAAGGTGATGCCATAGCGCGCCACCACGCGCTCAAACAGGCGATAGGTGCCGCCGTAGACGTCATTTGCGGCGATGACGTGATCGCCTGGCTTAAGCAGGCGCGTGAGCGTATCGATGGCGGCCATGCCACTGGCAAAAGCCAGGCCAAAGCGCGCGCCTTCCAACTGAGCGAGAGCCGTTTGCAGGGCTGTGCGGGTTGGGTTATCGGTGCGGCTGTATTCGTAGCCCTTGTGCACGGCGGGGGCGCTTTGTACATAGGTCGAAGTTTGGAAGATGGGCGTCATAATGGCGCCGGAGGTGGCCTCTGGTTCGGTGCCAGCGTGAACAGCCAGGGTTTCGGGTTGGTGGGGCATGGGGCTTCCTTACATGGTCAATGCGGCTGAATTTCTGGATGATCAGACGCGGCAGGCGGGGCGATCTTTCGGCCCAGGCCCTAGCCACGCCGGAAAAAGAGCTCGGTTTCGCCCTCGATGGAGCGGATGATCTGGCCGGGGGTGCCGCTACCGGGATAAAACACGCGGACCCACGTATCCTGATAGGGAAAGACCAGCGCGCGTGGTTCGACGAACTGCGCCGGGGCAACGCTACCCAGGTATTCCACTTCGAGGCCGCTCCCCGCTGCGTTCAGCCGCAGGGTGATGTCTGTGCCATCTTCGGCGCGGTAGATGCCGGTCAGCCAGTTCAGCGGGTCGGTGGGGTCGCTGGGCGGGAACTGCCAGCCCACAAAATTTTGCAGCGCCACATTCATGACCGCATCCAGGCGATGTTCGGCGCTGGGGTGGGCGGCAATCATCAGGATTCCCTGGCCATAATGGGGGATTAAAACCGCTTGCACCTGATGGCGCCCCAGGTCGCGTCCAACGATCACCCGATTTTCGGTAATCTCCAGGCGACCCGGCAGCAGGTTGGGGTACACAAACCAGCCATAGCCGCGCCACTCCAGACGCCCGCGCTGGGTTTCGATGCGGCTGGCGTGTAGGGCGCGGGTGCTTTCTGGCGTGATGACCTGGACGCCGCGCCAGCGTCCGCGTTGCAGGTGCAGGCTCAGCACGCGGGCGAACTCCTGCGGGGTGGTGTGGACTTCCCCTGCTTCGGTGACCTGTGTGCTGTCCATAAAGAGCGGGTAGAACAGCTTTTCCTCCAGGAGTTGCGGATAGCTGGCCCCACCCAGGGTTTCGATCAGGTCAATCAGCAAGCCGGTGCAGCGGTTGCAATAGCTAAAGCGGCGGTTGGGGGGCGGATAGGGCGCCACCTCGGCAAAACTGGGGGCCTCCAGCGGGCGCGCACTGGGCAGGGTCGGGTCATAACCCAACCCCGCGCTGTGATTCATCAGGCGCTGGGCGTTTATAAATTGCACGGCGGCGGGGTCCGCCAGGCGCAAGCTGGGGTCCAGGTTCTGGAAAGGGGTATCTGGCAGCAGACGCCCACGTTCAACCTGCGTGTACAGCATCAGAGACGCCAGGCCCTCGCCCAACCCGCCCAGCGTGAACGCCGCGTCCGGGTCCAGCGGCTCGCCGTTGGCAGCGCGCCCAATGGCGCCGTGATAAACGATCTCATCGCCAGCCAGCAGCAGGAAGACCGCGCCCGAAATCTCCTGATTCTGAAGCGCGCGGCGGACAGTCACTTCAAAACGGCGCTGGTTGAGGCCAGGATCATCGGCCTGAGTGGGCTGCGTTGGAGCCAGGCTCGGCAGGATCATCATGAGGAGCAGTGCGCAGAGGAGGTGCATCCGAGCCATTGATTAGCTTCCTGATTGGCGGTCATAGTTGCGCAGGGCCGTCCCGGGCAGGGCTACCAGACCCAACCGCGCAGAGAAGGGTTGCAGGTTGGGGTCGCAAAGCAGGTCAATGCTATACAGGTGGCGTAGCTCCGCCAGCAGAGGGATAAAGGCGCTCAGGAGGCCATCGCTGAGGGCGTTGATGAAGCCGATCACCTGTCCCCTGGCGGGGTCCAGCGCGAGCACGACTCGGTAGCTCCCCTGCAAGAGGCGCAGTTGCGTAGCGGGATCAGGCGGGTTGGGCCAGCCGACGAAGAACCCGGTCAATTGCGCGGCGGTGAGGTCGTTGAGGTGGGTTGAAACTGCATTCTGGTTTTGGCTCCAGGTGAATTGCCCTGATTATAGCGGGTTGGTGCCTAAATGGGGCACCGGGCTGGGGCGCCCTCAAAGCACGCTAAAGGTATTCTCGCTTTCGTAGGCGCACCAGGACGGGCGCCCCTGGGGCAGGCAGCGCGCGCTTGCGCAGGTGGTTATAGATGCCATTGTGGGTGGCATCCACCCGCTGGCCCGTGTCTGGCGTGGTGAAGGTGTACTCGATGGTCAACCAGTAATCGTTGCCATCCTCAAAGCTGATCACGTTCCGCAACTCGCCGTTCAGGTATCCCTGGTTCAGCGCCATGTTTACGCTGGGCTGCCTGAGCTTCCGAAGGCCCTTATTGCCCCCCCGCAACAGCCTGACGACAAAGAAAATGCCCAACAGCGAAAAGAATCCGCTGAAGACCATCCAGATGACCTGGAAGGTTTCGAGCGAGGCGGAGCTATCAATATGCCCCACCACGCCCGAATTGCCCGGATCGCTGCGCGCATAGCGGATGCGGATTTCCTGCCCGGCGCTGGCCGCGTTATAAAACGCGCTGTTAACGTCAGCTTCGTCTGTATAGATGGTGTCGTCTACAGCGATAAAGCGATAACTGACGTAATAGCTGGTGCTGTCGTCGCTCCGGGAGAAGCGCTTGTCCATGAGGGTGGCGGTGGTCTCGATACCTTCGGTTTCCAGTTGCCGCGCTTGCTCAATTTCATGGCTAATCACGAAGTAGCCAAAACCCATAGAGAGCAGCCCTGCCAGCGTAAAGATCAGCCCAATACAGCCGGTCCCGGCAAAAATGCTCAGGACGGGTAGCCGTCCCGTGGGTTGCCTGGGGGGTGCGGGCCGATCTTTGGAGAAAACAAAGGGTTGCGCAGCCATCGCTGATGCTCCTGAGGTCCTAGAGCGCTGTAAAGTTCCGGTCGTTGACGTAGAGCACGCGGAGGGGCGTGCCTGGCGGTGGTGGGAGTTTACCACGCAGATCGTCGCGGCGCTGAGTGGTGCTCCGCCGCAACGTTTTTCCGCTCTGGGGGGAGGTGAGTTCGTAGCTCACGCTGATTTCCCAGAAGGTGTAGCGCGGCTGGCGGCGCTGCCGCCGGACGCCGTAATCATCGCTGTCGTCATCGTCATAAACCTCCCGCAACTGGGCGTCCGATTGGGTGATGGTTGCGCTGATCAGCTTGCCGTGGCGATGGCGGGCGTCTTCGCGGTCGGCTTTGGTGGCGGTGCGCAGCAGGATGAACAGCCCCGCGATGACCCCCACCAGGGCAAAGCCAGTGCTGGCCCAGGCGGTGACCGCCTGATTGCGCTCGCCGACCACCGAGGAATTATCGGGGTTGCTGGCTGCGTATTCAACCGTGATGCTGCTGCCGATGGGGTGGCTATTGTAGGTGGTGCGCTCCACGGATTGTTCGCGGTTGTAGAACTGCTCGTCCTGAGCACGAAAGCGGTAGGTGAGGTAGGTTGTGGTGCTGGTGTTGCCGTCGCTATCCGTGCTGGTGGAAATGCGGCTGTCGATGACCTCAGCCTGCACTTCCAGCCCGGTGCGCGAGAGTTCAGCAATGTTACGCCAGCTCACCACTGCTAGCAGCGTGCCCAGCAAGCCGACGATAAAGACCACCAGCCCCAGGAAAAGCATGGCGCGGTTGCCGCTGGGTTTGGGGCGGGTCCGGCTGCCGTAGAGCACGCTGGCGTTCTCTGGGTCGATGAGAAAGGGTTCGCGCGCGTCGAACGCGGCCTCAATTGGCGGCGGGCTGCTCAGGGGTTGGATGGGCGAGGCAGGCTGCTGGTGGGTGCGGTCGTTGCCGCAGCGGGTGCAATAATGGGGCGAGGCGGTGTTCAGGTGGCCGCAGTGCTGGCAGGTCCAGTCCGTTGACGTGTTGTTATAGGCTGTGCCAGGAGTGGCGGTGGTGGTGGGCGGGCTAACCCGGCTGATCACCTGGCGGGTGGCGCCGCAGTGCTGGCAGGTGTCATCTTCGGCGCGATTATCGCCATGGCAGTAGGCACAGTGCCAACCTGGGCGCGCGCGGCGCTGGCGGCGGGGTGCGGGTTGGGCATCTGGCGGGGCGTGGACTTTGGCTTGGTATTCTCGCATGGGAAGCGCCGGGCTAACTCGCGGATGGCAGGGTCTGGGTCGTTTTCAGAGACAAACAGCAGCCCACGCGGCACTGCCGGGTTGCTGAGCGTGACCAGTGCTTGTAATGCACGGGTGCGGACCTCGCTGTTTTCGTTGCGTAGGCCCTGGGCGATGTGCCGCAGTTTCTCCTGCTCAGAAAGCGGAATCATGCTACCCCCTTGTGTGCTGTTTCCATCACCACTCTATTATACGCAGCCTGAGCCGGGCTGTTGCGCGATTTCGGCCTGTGCGGGGGCCGGTTGGACATTCGCGGCAATGGTGAGCGTGCAATACAATGGGGAGGGATGGTAAACCTACCAATCAAGCCAGAAGAGGGCATCATGAAAATTACTCGTCAAGATGTTTTGGAATACCATAGCCGGGGCGCGCGGGCAAATTAAGGTCACGCCCACCAAACCCCTGGCCAATCAACGTGACCTTTCGCTGGCCTACTCGCCCGGTGTGGCAGAGGCCGTGCTGCAAATTGAAGAAGTGCCGTTGGACGCTACTCGCTACACCGCCAAGGGCAATCTGGTGGCGGTGGTCTCTAATGGAACGGCCATCCTGGGGCTGGGTGACCGTGGGCCGCTGGCCTCTAAGCCAGTTATGGAAGGCAAGGGCGTGCTTTTTAAGGTGTTTGCGGATGTGGATGTGTTCGACATCGAAGTGGACGTCAAAGACCCGCAAGAGCTGATTCGCGTGGTGCAGGCGATTGCGCCAACTTTTGGTGGGATCAACCTGGAAGACATCAAGGCACCAGAGTGCTTCGAAATTGAGGAAGCGCTCAAGGCCACGCTGGATATCCCCGTTTTTCATGATGACCAGCACGGCACCGCGATTATCTCGGCAGCGGGGTTGCTCAACGCGCTGGAGATCAACGGCAAGCGCATCGAGGACCTGAAGGTGGCGGTCAGTGGCGCAGGGGCCAGCGCCATCGCGTGCGCCAACCTCTACATCAAGCTGGGCGTGAAGCGCGAGAACATCTTCATGACGGACTCGCGCGGGGTGATTTACGAAGGGCGCGAAGGGGTCAACACCTACAAAGCGCCCTTTGCCCACCGCACCGAGGCGCGCAGCCTGGAGGACATCGTGCGGGATGCCGACGTGTTCCTGGGCCTCTCCACCGCTAACGTGTTGACGCAGGAAATGGTCAAAACGATGGCTAAAGACCCGGTTATCTTTGCCATGGCCAACCCGGACCCGGAAATCCCCTACGACGACGCCAAAGCCGTCCGGCCCGATTCCATCGTGGGCACCGGGCGCAGCGACTACCCCAACCAGGTCAACAACGTGCTGGGTTTTCCATTTATCTTTCGCGGGGCGCTGGATGTGGCGGCCACGGCCATCAACGACGACATGAAGATCGCGGCGGCGCGGGCGCTGGCGGCGCTGGCGCACGAAGATGTGCCGGATAGTGTGCTGGCCAGCTATGGTGTTTCGAGCATGCCTTTCGGGCGGGAATATGTCATCCCTAAGCCGTTGGACCCGCGCGTGCTGCTGTGGGAGGCGCCCGCCGTGGCCCAGGCCGCGATGGACTCTGGCGTGGCCAAGCGCCAGATCGACCTGGAAGAATACCGTGATCAACTGGCGCGTCGTCAGGGCTTGGGGCAGCAGGTCAAGCGCTACTTCATCAACCGTGCGCGCCGTGCGCCCAAGCGCATTGTGCTGGCGGAGGGGCACCAGCCCAAGATCATCCGGGCGGCGGCACGCATTCAGGAAGAAGGCATCGGCACGCCGATTTTGCTGGGCAATCCCGCCATCATCAGCGGGTTGGTCAAGGAACTGGAACTGCCCTTTGCGCCGCAGGTCGTCAACCCGGCCACCTTTGAGAAAGCCGAGACCTACGCCGTTGAGTATTACCACCTGCGTCAGCGCCGGGGACTGACCCGCACCCTGGCCCGCGAGCGGATGCTGAACCCGAATGTGCTGGGGCCGATGATGGTCTACATGGGCGATGCGGATGCCTGCCTCTCTGGGTTGGCGCTGGCCTATCCGGATGTCATCCGCCCGGCTTTGCAGATTTTCCACACCCGGCCAGAGGCCAAACTGGCTGCCGGGCTGTATATCGTCCTGGCCAACGAGCGGCCCTACATCTTCACTGACCCCACCGTAAACATCGACCCCAGCGCCGAAGATTTGGCCGAAATCGCCATCCTGGCGCATGACTTCGCCCGCTCTATCGAGATTGAGCCGGTGGTAGCCATGCTTTCGTTCTCCAACTTTGGCTCCACCAAGCACCCCCTGACGGACAAAGTGCAGCATGCCGTCAAACTGGTGCGCGCCAAACGGCCCGATATCCGCGTGGATGGCGAGGTGCAGGCCGATTTTGCTGTGTCGCCGGAACTGATGGAGGCGGAATATCCCTTTGCCGAGATTCGGGACGCCAATGTGCTGGTCTTCCCTGACCTGGGCGCGGCCAACGTGGCCTACAAACTGATGGGTAAGCTGGGCGGCGCCCAGACCATCGGGCCTATCCTGGTGGGGATGGGCGCGCCCGTGCATGTGCTGCAACAGGGCGACAGCGTAGAAGAGATCGTGGCGATGGCGGCTGTGGCCGCTATGGACGCGCAAGACCGTCAGTAGCCGGGCGTACCCCCCTGACCTGAACGCAACAGCCCCCTCGACCTGCTGAGGGGGCTGGTTGGGGTGCTTAGCTCGTCTTTTGCAGCACGATGATCATCTGGGTGGAACGGGCCGAAAAGTCCAGGGGTTGGTCCAGCAAGAAGTTGCCGTAGTAGGCCAGGGGCCTGAAGACCCCCGAAAGCCGCGCCAGCATCTCGAATTCCTGCGGCAGGATGAACACGCGCTCGGTGGCGGTATCCCGGTAGACCTCCTGGGCGCCGTTTTTGGTCACGCGAAGTTCGACTTCAACGGTGATGGTGCTGGTTTGCAGGTCAATCTCGGGGCGGTTAACGGGCCAGATGAGTTCCACAAAAACGCCATCGCGCTCGCCGGACCAATAGAGCGTGCCATAGTCCGCCGGACTCTGGTCGCGCGGGTGCATGTGATCCAGGATATACAGGCCGCCAGGCTTGAGGTTGCGCGCCACAGCCTGAAAATTGGCGATCAGCAGGTCCAGCGTTGGCAGCACGGTGATGCCATCGAACATGGAAACAACCGCATCGACCGGCTCTTCCAGGCTGAAGTCCGTCATGTCGGCTTCCAGCCAGCTGGCTTCCACCCCGCGCGACCCGGCTTTATCACGGGCCACATTCAGCATCTCGCTCTGCAAATCTAAGCCGATGGCGCGCAGCCCGGCTTCTGCAAAGGCCACAGTGTGGTAACCCGGGCCGCAAGCCAGTTCCAGAACAGACTCCAGCGGGCGGCCCATGTGATGGGCAAACACCTGACGCACAAAGTTGATTTCCTGGCTCACGTCGCGTTCAAAAACGATGTCATAGTACTGCGACTTATCATAGAGGCTGTTATAAGCCATGGTCAGGAGAACCTTTCCGCCATCGGGGGCGCTGTTCAGTTGAAAACGGGTCTCGGTTGGGAACACAACGCCGGGCCAAGCCCGGGCCAGGCTTACGGCAGGGGAGCCGAGGCGGGGGCTGGTGGGTGAGTCGGTTATGTTCTGGAGACAGGGCGGTGGGGAAGTCGCGTGGCGGGGGGTGATGCCGCACGCCATCCGCCGCGCCACCGGAACATCGCGGTCGCCGCACCAGACGATCCATTAAGCAGGCCAGGGCGGTCCACATCGTGTTTCAATTATAGCGAGTTTGAACGGAATGCAAGATGGGGCACTTGGGCCGAGATGACGACCAGCAGGGGTAGATTGTCCAGTTCGGACGGTTTTCTGGATTCTTGCGGCGGGTGCGCAACGGTTGTGCTATACTCTGCTCTGTAAATTGAGACGCATAAACAGGTTCTTGCGACCCATGTTACCGTTGATCATCACACCGCCTCTCGGCAGGTAAAAAGCGCGCCCTCCCCCCAAGCGCGCGAATCCACGTCAGTTCCGCCTGCGTGCGCCGGAGCTTCTCCTGCGTTGCGCCGTTGATGTGTTGATTCCACCTGACCAGAAAGTGATGATTAACCATGAAGGGCACAGATATCCTCAGGACATTTCATATCATCCATGCCTTGCGCTTTGCAGACGTGCTGCAAGCCCTGCTGGATGAGCGCGGCTGCACCAAGTCTGAGCTGCACACCTATTTGCTGCGGCGCGGCTTTGCGGTGGAAAAACCTCGCTCTACCGCTACTTCAATGGCAATCGCCTGCCCGCAGAGGACTTCCTGAAGCACTTTGCGGATTTCCTGGCGCTTTCTCACGCGGAGCGCGAAACCCTGCAAGCGTTATGGTCGGTCAAGCGCGACCGCCGGATGCGGGTCTAGGCTGGGGGTGGGGCGCCCTGGCGCTCCGCTCCCCATTCTGCTTTGCTTAGGGCCCGGGCATGCGCCAGGAGGGGCCGTCATCCGGGCGGCGTTGCGGGGCTGGCCGAGCCCCGGGCCGGCTGAGCAGCGCGGTGGCCAGGCGTGCTTGCATCGCCAGCACCAGGCC
>JAAUUD010000072.1 GCA_012031655.1 Anaerolineae bacterium
CCGACCGGCCTGGGCAAAATTTTCCATTACCTGCTGCTGCCGATTAACTGGTTGTGGCAGGGCTTCATCCGGGTCTGGGAAGCGGGTTTCGATGCCCTGGCAAATTTTATGCCTTGACCTTACTGTTTCTTTTTGCACAATTTCTTTACCCAACTGCTGGCGCTGATCATTGCGCTTGTCGCCCTGGGTGGCGGAATTTATCTGGTCATCGGCGGGTTTGTGGGTTTGTTGCTCTACGCGCGCCATGCCAAGCTACAGCCTTTCTGGGATTATGCCGACATGGCCGCGATTGGGCTTCCGCTAGGGCATGCGATTGGGCGATGGGGCAACTACGTCAACCAGGAGCTCTACGGCACGCCAACCTCGCTCCCCTGGGCACTTTCTATTGATAATCCCCCCACGGAGTACGCAGACGCAAGCGGCTTTCACCCGCTCTTCCTTTATGAGTCGCTCTGGAACCTTCTGCTGTGTGGGTTTTTGCTATGGCTCTGGCTACGCCACCGAGATCGCCTTAAGCCAGGCGATATGGTGCTGATTTACCTGATTGGCTACAACACCGTTCGCTTTTTGCTGGAGTTCCTACGCATCGAAACGGCGCACATTGCGGTGATTGGGCTCAATTCTTCCCAGACGACTTCTGCTATTGCGGTGATCGTCGCAACCGCCGTGCTCGTTTATCGCCACCGTAATGCAAGCCCAGCTCAGTCCAAATTTCATCCGGACGGCGCCCGGTCGGAAAGCCCAAAAGCAGAACAAGCCTAGCTCCCGGTAGGGAAGCGCCCCTTGGAGGATTCGAAGCCCCGACCTTTGGTTCCGAAGACCGCTGCTCTATCCGCTGAGCTAAAGAGGCACAAGGGTGGCCCCTAGGGATCACAGGGGCCGCTCACTTGCTCAATAACCGCTTGTTAGCGAGAGCGGCCTTTGCTGGTCCAGAGCCTCCAGGTTTTGCTGCACCGCTTGTAGGGCCAGCGGGTCCTGGAGGCTCAAGAGAAGATCCAGCGCATCCCCTAGCGTAGCACGCGCCTCGTCAATGCGCCCTAGACCCGCCTGGATCACCGCCAGGTTATTGTAGCTACGCACCAACCCGACCCAATCTTGGTTCCGCTGCAAGACATTGACGCTCCGAACCTGGTAGCCAAGGGCGTCTTGTGCAACCTCCAAGCGCCACAGCGCCTGGGCGACCAGCATCAAGGCGCGCGCTTGGTTAAGGCTGCCAGGCTGAGCAGCGGCAACTGCTTGCCGTGCCAGAGTAGCGCTAAGCTGCGTTTTGCCCAGAGCTACCGCGGCCAGTGCTCCAGCATAGCTTGCTGTAAAGTCCATTTCTGTTGCGTTGGTACGCTCGCTCAAGAAACGCTCCGGCTTGGCAAATGCTTCCACAACGCCCAGAATGCGTTTCATTCGCGCGTACCTGAGGGGTCCCTGAGGCTGACGACCATATACACCTTCAGCCTGGCGCAGGTTTTCATGTGCTGACTGCGGTTCTCCTAAATAGAGCATTGCCAACGCGTATTCCACCAACGCATCAGCATAAAGATCAAAAAAGCCCAGCGCGCCACAGCTGGCAATCGTGCGCCGAAGTTGGTTCGCACTGTCCGTTAAGCGCCCGCGCCAACGCAAGCTCCGCGCTTCCTGGAGATTAGCCCAGTTTTCCCAGTAAATCCCTTGAGGCAAAGGCACAGAAAGCAGTGTATTTTCCCAAGCGGACCAATGTTCGGTGACCAGCGCTGCACATTCAACCTGACGAAAGAGCCTAGCCACGCTTTGAGCAGGGATATGTTTAAGTATTCCCCCCTCTAGCAACAGTATCGCGAGTTCTGCCCCCGCTGCGGAAATTGTATCCGGTTGCAACCAGCGCATCACGAGTTCCAGCAGGCCAGCACTCGCCAAACGGGTTTCTTCTGCCAGGACAAAGCGCGCCGCAGACGGGTTCAGCTGTAAAAGCCCGTCCCTGATCTCCAAAATCATTTGCTGAGCCAGTACTTCAGCGGCCTCCAGGCTCCCGGCACCCAAAACGTCTTGCAGCATGACCTGCCGCACGCTGTGTGCTTCGCATACACTTAGCAACGCCCACACCTGGCGCACACTCAGGGAATGTGTTTGCCAGCGCTGTTCCCAATAATCCCAGAGTGCGCCCCGGCGCTCAACTTGCCCTGGATGCACAAAATGCCCCCAATAGGCATATTCCAGCAGCGCCCCGGGGTTGCCTGCCCCAACCAGAAACGCTTGCTCAAGCACATCAGCATCCAGCAGAAATGCCAGCAACTTTCGTGATGCTTCCTCCCCCAATAAGGGCACCGAGAGGGCAACTCCGGGCCAATCTGGCAGCCAATGTCGGCTGGACGCAAGGATCAGCGCACGCAAATGCAGCGAGCGCAGCAACTCGACTGCCTCGGCGTGCACCCCTTCCAGCACAATCAATACCTCGTTACGCTCCGCAAGCCGTGGCCAGTGCGGATGTGTACCCTTGGCGAGCAGCTCAAGCGCCGCCAGAGACGATGTTTCTAGGTCAATCCAGAACAGCGCGCTGAGGTTCGGCACCAGTTGATGTGCTACCGCAGCAGCTAGCGTCGTTTTTCCGATCCCTGGCGGGCCAACCAGCATCACTAGCGAAGTTGACAGTTGTTGCATTAAGGCCATGACGAACCCGTGACGGTCGTATAGGTCGTGGCCAGCCAGTACGGGAATGCGTTGGTTGAGATCTGCCACATGTTGCTGACGCCGCGCCTGAATTTCCTGAGCAACAAGCGCCTGCGTGAGGTATGCCAGGCCATCATTCAAGCGCCGCTGGAGGGAACGCCGGGTAAGATGAACCTGTTGCTCTAGCGCTTCCACCGAAAGCCCGAGTTCAGGCCGCAGAAATCGATAGTAGAGCAAGCTATAGGCTTCGCGGTGCGGGTTCTCTTGCTGGAAGTCGCGCTTGAGCAACTCAAGCTCGGCTATACCTGGGTTGCGGTCGCCCAAAATTTCCAGCACCGCCCCCTCAAGTACCTGTTGCACTGCAACTAGCGTTGCGTACTCCCCTTCCAGGCCATTTGCCAGAAAAAGCCGTTCGTAGATTAGAAAGGAAAGCAACGGATGCGAAGGTGCGATGACCGCGCCAGAAGCCACCGCTTGCAGTGCGCTGAGTGTGTCTTCGGGGCGAAGTGCGGGCCGAACAGGACGCATCGGTTGTCAGAAGCGATCAGGAAACGTGTTAACCCCGGAGTGAACGCCAATGCGTTTGTACATCTGAAATCCGGTAAACGGATACCCTAGGATGCCATCGTGAATAGCCCAGGATCGACCGCGCACGCTCAAGGCCAGCTCTGGTTTGCGAAACGGCGATCCCCCCTCTAGCAGGCGCGCGTGGTACTCCCCGCCAGGCAAAAAACCCTGATGAATCTGCTCCATCTCACGCCGGCCAAATAGGTAAGCAAACCCATAGCGTTCAAAAGTGATCGCGTTATGGTAAAAAAGCGGCTCAATCAGGAAGAGTTCGTGCCCCATGCGCTGTACGAAATCCTCAAAAATGGGCACGGCGGCTTTAAATGTGCGGAGGCCGCGCCGCACCTGGCCTGGTGCTAGCCCAGCAGCCATCGCCCGCAGTTCTTCGGGAATGTTGCGCCCACGCGTCCCAAATTGGGTGTTATTGCCCTGCTGATCAATATCCACATGAAAACGTGGCGCGTCCACATCATTGATAATCACCATCAAGACCATCAACTGATTATTGACAGTATCAATCATGTCCAGGTATAGGGAAGGGTCAATCTCGCGCAGGCGCTTTTTGATGCTGATTTCAACGGCGCGGCTCCCACGGGGGCATCGGATCAGCAGCAAGGGGTTCTCAGAGGCCAGCAGCTCTCTATCCAGGCCAAGTTGTTCAAAAGCCCAGGGCGGGATAAGCTGCTGGTAGATGCTGCGCTTTTCTGCCTCGGGCAGTTCGTTGATTTCACGAATAGAACCGGGCAGCGCAGCGTTCACGAGTAGTCCTTCAGGGCTCTTTCGATCTGGCGCTGGGCATCTTCTTTACGGAGCGTTTCGCGCTTGTCGTATTTCTTCTTGCCGCGTGCCAGCGCAATCTCCAGCTTAGCGCGCCCGCGCCGCAGGTGCACTTGCAAAGGGACAATGGCCAGGCGTTTTTCCTGTACCAGGCTGGCCCAACGCGCGATTTCTCGCTTGTGCAGCAGCAATTTGCGCGGACGCAACGGCTCGTGCCCAAAACGGTTGGCTTGTTCGTACGGGTTAATATGGACATTGTGCAGCCACATTTCGCCATCCCGAAACTGGACAAAGCCCTCGCTCAGGTTGATGTGGCTGGCGCGGATGGATTTGATTTCTGAACCCATCAGCACCAGCCCGGCTTCGAGCGTGTCAATAATCTCGTAGTCGTGGCGCGCTTTGCGGTTGCGCGCAATGACCTTTATGCCATCTTCAGCCATGTTACCTGGCTTTCATTAGTCTGCGCTATCGCCTTCAATACCCAGCGTACGCTCGAAATAACTCACCGCGGTCTCGACAAACAGGTCCAATGGGTCCTCGCCTGGCGCAGCAGGCGCAAAGCGCTCGGCAACCAGCACATCGGGCACCAAACCTGTGTCCTGAATAGCACGGTCTTCCGGAGTATACCACGCAGAAGATACAACACGGAGTTGCGATCCGTCAGTCAGGTTATAAACGCGCTGCACCACGCCCTTCCCAAACGTCTGCTGCCCGATCAGCTCAGCACGATCCCGGTCTTGCAGGGCACCAGCTACCACTTCAGAGGCGCTGGCCGAACCTCCGTCAATCAGAACCACCAGTGGAATTTCCTCAGCCACATCGCCATCATCAGAGCGATAAACCCGTTCGCTCCCGTCTGCATTGCGTTGGGTTAGGACCACCCCTTCTGGCAAAAACAGGTCGGCGACTTCCACCGCCTGCTCCAGCAAACCGCCACCATTGCCGCGCAGATCGAGCACCAGCGCTTCGATACCGTCTTCCAACAAGGCCGCGATTTGTTGTTCCATTTGCTCCGAAGCCACCCCGCTAAATGTAGAGAGGCGCATGTAGCCAATATCGCCGCGCTGTTCTGTAAACACCGTGGGGATTTCAATGATCGCCCGCCGAACATTCACTTCGTAAGTGCTGCCTTCCGAGGGGCGGTACATGGTCAAGCGAACCAGGGTGCCCAACTCGCCGCGGACCTGCGCGCCTAGCATATCCGTCGTCCAGCCTATCACAGAGGTGCCATCGACCTCACGAAAGACATCGCCCACTTCGATCCCGGCCTGATCCGCCGGGTTGCCGGGGATCACCATCACCACAACAATCTCATTGTTCTCGTTCAGGTCGATCGTCACCCCAATGCCGCCAAAGTGCCCGCTTAGCTCCTGCCGGCGCACTTCGGCAATTTCTGGCGGCGAGAAGGTGGTGAACTGATCATTCAGGGAGGTCACCAGCCATTAATGGCGCCAAACTTGCGATCCTCCACCGAGGGCATCTCGCCGTAGTGCTCTTCTTCGATGATCTCCCAGGCCTCCCAGAAGCTTGCTAGCTCTGTTGAATTGGCTGGGCTGGTTCGGCGCTCGAACATCACCCCCATAATGAAGGCTGTTACAGCGATCAGAACCACGACCGCCAGCATTAGGATGCTTTGATAGAGCGCCAGGTTTTCTGGCCGGGCCTGGACGTCCTGCCGCTCGTTGAAGATGTAATCATACTCTGCTGCCATCGTCTTACCCCTCGCCCAACTGTTGTTGTAGATAGCGTATCGCTTCACCCAACTCGACGTCACGCCCGTTTTCATCCGGAATCATGCTGATATCCGGCGTTAGCCCCACGCCATCCAGCGGTTGACCAGCAGGGGTCAGCCAGAGCGCGGTTGTAACGTGGATCGAAGAACTATCAGCCAGCGGGAAAATCCGCTGGATCGACCCTTTCCCAAAGGTCGCTTGCCCTATCAGCGGCCCTCGCTCATAGGCTTGCAAGGCACCAGCAATAATCTCAGAAGCACTGGCAGTCTGGCGGTTAACCAGAACTGCCATGGGGAGATCAGTCAACAAGCCGCCCGCTTCATCGGGCAGTTGGGACTCTCCCGTTACCCGCCGCTCAATGGAAATGACCCCGCCATCCAGAAATTCCCCGGCAATCTGAATGCTTTCCTGCAAAAGGCCACCCGAATTATTGCGCAGGTCAAGCACCAGGGCTTGAACGCCCGCCTCTCGCAGTTCTTCAATGGCCTGGGAAAACTCTTCTGGGGTGCGGCTCGTGAAGCGCATGATGTGGACATAACCGATCTCTGGCGCTTCGAAGAGCACTCGCCACAGAATAGAGGGCTCCAGCACCTCCGCAAAGAGCACAAAATACTCGCGCTCCTCCGTCTCTGCCTGGTTGCGAACGCGCAAGGTAACGCCTGCGCCTTCGGTGATCTCGCCACGCAAAGCCTGGCGTACCTCATCCATGCTGGCCTCCGGCACCAGGGTTTCCCCGTTAATCGCCAGGATCAGATCGCCTTCTCGGATGCCGGCCAGCGCTGCGGAACTCTCTGCAAAGGGATAAAGCACGAACTGGCCCTGCTCGTTGCGCTGGATCTCGACCCCAATGCCGCCATATCGCCCGGCCAGGGCATCTGATTCGCTTGCTGCCACCGCTGGTTCAATAAAAAACGTGTAGGGGTCTCCTAGCTGGGATAGATAAGCCCGAATGAGCGCGTACTCGATGGCTTGTGGGTCCGGTTGTTCCTTGACAAAGTATTCATCCACGTAGCTGCGTGCTTCATCCAGCAACGGGAAGTCTTGCCCTTCGCTGTTCTGCGCCGCCACGGTCACCGTCTCGTTAGCACCGCCGCGTGCCCAAAAGCCCAGGCCAAACCCGGCAGCAAGCATCAGAATCAGGGTCAATAGACGTAAAAACGCTTTCATTGGGCCTCTATGCTACAATATTCGCGAAGATAGTGCTCCAAAAGATTTTAGCATAAGCGAGCCGCAGAAGGTTGTCAAAGATGGATTTCAGCGACACAAGCCACCCAGAAGCACAACCCCTGGTGCTCATTGCTGATGATGAACAAGACGTTGCCGAGGTCCTGGAACGCATTTGTGTTCGGGCTGGGTTTCAGGTGGCGGTGGTGGGCGATGGCGTTGCAGCCATCGATGCCGCCCGGACGCTAACGCCAGACCTTCTTTTGCTGGATATCCAGATGCCCTATCTGGATGGATGGGGCGTCATTACGCGGTTGCGTGAAGATGAAACCACGCGCCAGTTGCCGATCATCGTGCTCACGGCCCAGGCCACCAAACCCCAGGATGCCGCGCATGGCATTGACCTGGGCGCTGATGATTACATCGTCAAGCCTTTTAACTATCACGAGCTTCTGGCGCGCATGAAAGCCAAAATCCGGGCCCGGCGCCTGGAAGAAAGCCTGCAAAAGCGCACTCAGGAGCTAGAGGCCCTGCTTCGGCTGGGTTATGACCTCAACCGCCCAGTTGAACTCAGGACCTTAACCGCCAATTTGCTCTTTTACCTCGCTACCGAGCTGCGCTCTGGCGCTGCCCTGCTTTGCCTGGTTGAGACGGCGGATAGCCCCGCGTTCGTGCTGACTTATCGAGCAGGTGACGAACAAATTCATTATGCAGACGCCGCGCCCGTGCTCCTGCATCTGGAAACAGCGCAAAGCCCAATGGTTCTTACCGCACAAAGCGCACAGCAAGTCTTTCAGCAAGCATTGTTCATTCAGGCAGTCGCAGCGCCGCTTAGCTACAACGAAGCCCCGATAGGCTATATCGCGGTCGCCGCTACTGAAGAGCGCAACTATAACCAGCATGATGTCCGCTTCATGAGTTCGATTAGCCGCCAGGCCACGCTGGCGATCCGCAATGCGCAGCTCCATGAGGAACTTCAGGGTTACGCCAGTGCGCTAGAGGCGCGCGTTGAGGCCCGTACCGCCGAATTGACTGCTACTCAGGAACAACTGATCCGCTCGGAGAAGCTCGCCTCGATTGGCCGCCTGGCGCGTGAAATTGCGCACGAAGTTAACAACCCGCTCCAACCCATTATGGTCTATCTGGAAGATGCCCTGGAAGACCTGGAAAATGGCCATTCTGTCACCGCAGAGGATTTAATTGTTCCATTAAATGAGGTTAAGCGGCTCAAGCGACTGGTGCAGCGTTTGCAGGAGTTCGCCAAACCCGATAGCGGAGGCATGACACAGATCAATCTCAACAACCTGATTAGTGAGGTGCTTACTTTAACCTCGCGCAAGCTCCAGAAAACCAACATCGAGCTACGCAGCAACTTACAACAGGTGCCGCTGGTCCGTGCCAATCCAGATCAGATCAAGCAGGTGCTCCTTAACCTGACCATCAACGCAGCTGATGCCATGGAAAATGGCGGGGTGCTAGAGGTTCGGCTGTGGCACAACAGCGACTACGCCACTTTTGCAGTCAAAGATACGGGCAAAGGGATCCCGCAGGAGAACCTGCGGTTGATCTTTGAACCTTTTTACACTGGTAAAGTAGATGGGGCGGGGATTGGCCTGGCCGTGAGCCACAGCATCATTGAAGCCCACGGCGGACAGATTGATGTCACGAGTCAGGTAGGCGTCGGAACCGAGTTCACTGTACGCCTACCCCTCCATTAGTTCTGAACCGTCCAACGGGCCTGAAATGCCGTAAAGGCGCTGGCCTCGTCTGTGGCAGCATCGGCCACAAAGGTAAGCGCAGCCTCCAGCGGGGCTGTTGCCCGATACAGCGTATCATTCGCATTACGGCAATCTTCCACGCTCACGCCAACACCACTCAAGACGTCATGCACTGCGGGCTGGGTGGCCGCCTGGCGTGCCGCAATGCGGATGGCTGTGGAGGCCAGCGCGGGTAGGCGCGGCGAAGGCTCACCGCACAAGCGCACCACCAGCACCGCTCCTTCGGGCGTTTCTACCAGCACGGCGCCTGCCTCACTCCCCAACACCGTCTGAGCGTTGGTCGTGGTTACATCGCGCAGATTGATCAGCGCTGGCTGATCCGCAGGATCAAGGGCAACCAGTGCGCCTGGGTCTGCCACAGCGGGCAGCAGGGTCGCATCAGCAATGCTGGCCTCATCTTCGCCATCGCTACTGCTCAACAAAAGTAACCCACCAACCAGAGCAACCACCAGCACCAGAGCCACGGCAACCAACAAAAGCGTGCGGCGGCGCCCTCCCCCACTCTGGCGCGGCTTTTCTGCACCATCTTCCTTCAGAAGATCAGCAAAGGGGTCACCTTCTAGTTCTTTTCCCCAGTCAGCTTCGGTCGCCTTAGGAGCAGGAGGAAGCGCATCATCCCCAAAATCAAAAGCGCTTGTGTTGGAACCAGGCACCGGGGTTTTGCTTAAATTCCCGAACAATGCATCGATTTCATCTGTAGGAACCGCCGCTGTTGGGCTGGAAACCTGCGTGCCCTCAGCGGTTGGCCAGGCTGGCTCCGGTTCTGGATCCGGCAATTCGAGCATCATCGCCAGTTCATCATCGCGCGGCGGGTACATTTCGTTCAGGCTATCCAGCTGGCCCCGCGCCTTAGTGTGCGATGGATCCAGCTTGAGCACCGTGACCAGGGCACGCCGGGCATCGCGCGGGTCAGAAGCGGCGTTGGCTGTCAGCCACCAAGCATCTCGATTGTCTGGCTGAGCCTGTGTGATTGGCCGCAGGATGGCCAGTGCTTCATCGACCCGATCCTGGTAGATCAGTTCGTAAGCTTTTTTGAGTTGTTCCTGGGTGCCAGATGCCATGGTTATCCTCCTGAGCCGACGCTCTCATTATATCAGCACACGCCGAGCACGGCTATTTCTGCTAGTGCAGAGATCAAAATTGCGCGCTACACTGGTACGAAGACCAGGGGCTGTGGAGTGAGCATCGTGGACTTCCGCATTAAATTAGCGCTCCTGAGCGCTGCTAGCTGCATCGCGCTGTGGGTGGGCTGGCGTGTGCTGGCGCAGGAGAACTTCCTGCCCTTCGACCAAACCGTACAATCCACCCTCCAACCCGAGGAGGAAAATACCTGGCAACTCACAGGCTATGCAGGCGACCTCATCCAAATTGAACTCAACCGCCTGGAAGGCGACCTGGCCCCGCAGATAACGCTGACGGATGCCGCTGGGCGCCTTCAAGCCAGCACGACCGGCACCTCAGAGGTGAAGATCGTGGTTCGGCTCGCGAGCTATGGGGATTATCAATTGCGGGTCGAGGGGCAGGATAGAACCTCGGGCCGCTACGAACTTCGGGTAAACCTGGTGGAATCGAACCGCAGCATCCTGGAACAGGGGCAGCTGGTTTATGGAGATCGCTTCGGCGGTCGGTTGCAGAGCTTTGTCCCAGGGCATTTGTGGTCATTTTCTGGTCGGGCTGGCGATGTGATCGACGTCAAGTTCACTGTGCCGCCCACCAGTGTTCCTTTTCGCTTAGCCCTGGTATCGCCCGTGGACCAAACGCTAGCCACCGTCCGAACAGATGAGCAGGGTGAGGCTGGGCTACTGAGTATTCGGTTGCCCCTGGATGGCACCTATGCCCTAGAAGTCGCCCCGCAAGGTGAACCGGAACGCGCCATAGATTACAGCCTTGAACTTCAGCAATTGAACAGCGATGCGGCGATCCCGAGTTTACTGTCGCCAGCACAATCGGCCATCGCAGGGAGGCTCACCGCCCAGAATCGTGTTAATCGCTATAGCGTTGAGCAAGCCGGGGAATATGCGCTGGTGGTGGAGATGTCCGACCCCAGCTGCCTGGTGGATGTGTTTCTGGATTCTGGCGCAGAACAGCAACCCACACACTATGTAGCAGTTCCCGGTCTTCCACTCCCCATCACCATCACGCGCCCACAGCGCCAGGTTATGGAAATCAGCACCACAACCTGCCCTCCTGGCCAGGATGTTGACTTTAGCCTTGATCTTTTTGCCCTTTTGGATGCCAGCGCTGCCCGGCCACTGCCCCAGGGGGAGCCAGTGAGCCGCCTGAACACCGAACAAACAGAGCGCTGGCTCTTCCTATCAGCCCCAGGCGACACAATCCAGCTCAATGTGTTCAGCCAATCCGCCGATGTGCCTTTGCGTCTACGCTTGTTTAGCCCAAATGGAACACAGCTCTTCCGGGCAGATGCGTTCGGGCAACTCAACCAGGTGGTGCTTTTGCAAGAAGCCGGCATCTATACGATTGAGGTCGGCCCTGGCGCAGGCTACACCCTAGACTATGAACTTCTGGGCACCGATGGCGTGCTGTTTGCTCAGCAAACGCCCATCGTAACGTCCGTTCTGGATATTCAACAGCCGGAAGTGCGCGGTTTTCAGGTGCTTGGGGAGGCACCCATCGTAATCACAGTGAACAATCCCGCAGGAGAGATTGTGGCACTGGCCCGGTCTGGTGAGTTACAGCCCGCTACGCTGGCCGCAGTTGCCTTTCCGCAAGCCGGGCAATACCAGCTCAATGTCTATGGCGACACCGCTCCCCTCTTGCAAACCGAGACTTTCCCATTAGCGGGTGTTTTTGATCAGACGAGCGGCGTCAAAGGGGAATTAAGCCAGGACCAACCGGCCAATGTGTGGGAGCTAACACTGTTTGGCGGGGAAGCGCTGGACTTGCAGCTTAATCGTTTGCCAGCAGAGACAGCCTGGCCAAACGTTACCCTCCTTAGTCCGATGGGGATCGCAATCCAGCCTCAGACACAGGTTGAAGGGCCAGAGGGGCGACTGCTGGTTGGTTTTGCAGCCCCGCTGACGGGTCATTATCGTGTTTTAGTATCGCGCAGCACCCTTTCCAGCACCCAGAGCTATACCTTACAGTCACAGACCTCTGCACCAACCCTGCCAACGATCAGCCCGCTCCCCGTCCCTGACCTGGCTTTCGCCGCGCAAGCGGAACCCCACACCGGGCAATTTCTGATCCCCCCGCTCGGGAGCTTTCCCACATCTCAGCTAGAGGCCGCCGCACGGTTGGCGCTGCCGGAAAGTGTGCGCGGCCTGATCTTGCCCAATCAGCGTCGTCAAATCTGGCGCATGAGCGTTCAGGAAGGGCAGGTACTAGCCCTGAGCATCACCAGTGCAGATGCCAACCCCCTGCCGGGCCTGGTGGTGCTGGATACCAACCTCAACCGCCTGGCTGAAAGCTGGCAGCGCAACGCGCGTCAACAACAAATTATCTGGCGCGTGCCGCGTACCGAAACCTACTATGTGGTGGTGAGTGGGGCACCTGCCGGGAGCCGTTACCTACTCGAAAGCAGCTTCCTGAGCAATTACGATGCAACCATACCAGACCTGCTAGCCCTGCCCTGGTGCAGGTTGGGCAACTTTATGTGCGCAGCCTGGCCAC
>JAAUUD010000073.1 GCA_012031655.1 Anaerolineae bacterium
GGCCTGGGGGATTGGGGTGGGGAGGATGCTGGCCCGCTCAAAAATTGCTGGCGCACCCCTTCGAGCGTGGCATAGCCTTCTGGTGGGAGCGCGCCCCACAGCTCCGCAGGCGAGGCAACCCGCCCCTGATTGGTTTCTGCATAGGTAAAGAGCCAGTCAAAGAAGCCTTCGTCGCCCAGCGTAGCGCGCACCGTATGCAGCATTTCCGCCCCACGCAGGTAAACTGCATTAATGTAGGGGCGGCCTTCGTTGTAGCGATAGACATCGGAGTCAACCAGCCCTTGCGGGTTATAGGCACGGATACGGAAGTCCCACCACCAATCAGCGTGTTCGTCGTGGAGGGCCTCAAAATAAAGGTACTCGCTATAGGTAGCAAAGGCTTCATCCAGGTAGGGGTAGGCGGTGGGGTCGTTGCCAACCAGCATATACCACCACTGATGCGCCACCTCATGCACGGTGATGATGGTCAACCAGGAGTTTATCTGCCCGCGCCAGCTGGTGAACCAATCTTTGCTCACAAAGACAATGCCAGAAAACTCCATCCCATCGGGAAATTCGCCCTGCACCACCACCAGGCGTGGGTGTGGGTAGGGCACGCGGAACAGGTCGTTGTAGAGCAACAGAGACTCCGCTGCTGCCTGCAAGGCCTGGTCTGCGGCGGCGTAGCCCACCGGCTCATGCTCCGGAAAGTAGAACAGGTCAATGACAGTGCCGTTTTCTGCAAGCAAACTACGCCGCTGAAAGCCGTTCCCAATGGAAAGGGTCAGGTCGCGGGCATCTTCCAGCTCAAAGGACCACTGCTGGCTGCCGACCAGCTTCATCACGCCTGGCCCGGCGACAATCGCGGTCGGGGGCGCGTTTTCCAGCTTCAAAGTCACCAAAAAATGCGCGGCATCGGTCATGGTTTGTTCGCCCACAAAAGTGTTACGCGGGGTATACCAACCCTGCTGATAGAGCGCCACCACAGGCAGCCAGTGCCCCAGGTTGATCTGCCGATTGTTTACGAAGCCAAAGTACCCGATGCGCCCTTCGGCATAACCGTTCAAAATCGGCGGGATATTCAGCGTAAATTCCAGCGTGAGTTCGATGGTGCAATTGGCGCCCACGCCCCCGGGTAGTCCCACAGTCAGGCGGTTGGACTGGGACTGCGGGGCTTGTTCCTGGCTGCGCCCATCGCCAAAGGAAACACGCTCCACGCGCAGCAACTCCCCCTGCCGATTCGGTTCCACCTGAAAAACCAGCTCGGACTGCGGCGCGCTGGTCATGTTGGTGTAGGCGATTTGCTGTGTGGCGCGGACCTGGTAAGCTGTCCAATCCAGCACGGCGTCCACAGTGTAGCGGGTGGCTGTGTCGGCAGGGCGGTCACAGGGTTTGGGGGGCAGGACAGGCTCTGGCAGGGCGGGCTCGCCCTCCGTGGGCAGCGGGTGTTCCAGAGACACCGCCAGCGGCGGCAAACTGGGCACGGGTTGCGCTCCGGTTGCGCCTGGCGTGGCCGTAACGTATTGAACCTGGGGCGTAGCTTGGGCGGCACAACCTAACAGCAGCACCATCAACACCACCAGAAAGTATACAGGGTTAAAGCGCCACATCCGGCACTCCTTCCGTACCTGAATGTGAGCGCATTGTAGCATGCCTGCACGCAAACCATCAGGCATAGCAATACACTTTTGCCCTGCGCACAGCCCACTGGCCCCGCCAGGGCCTTCCATCAAATGATGTGTTGCTGCATAGCGTTTCGGGGGAATGGTTTGTATAATGCAAAGGAGTTTTGTGGAGAACCCAACCTGATGGAGCAGCTAACTGATCTGGATAAGCAAGTGGGGGAAGCCTGGGCGACCCTGCGAAATGGGGATAAATCCATGGCGGGCCGGGGTTTTGAGGCGGTCTTACAGCGCGAACCCAAGCACGTGGATGCCCTCTATGGCCTGGGCCTGGTGTGCAAGCATACGGGCGCACCCGCCGAAGCCCGCACACATTGGCAACGCGCGCTGGAGCTGGTGCAAGCGCAACTGGCAGAGCTGGGCACAGAACGCAGCCTGCGCCGCGAACGGGCTTATATGTTGAGCACCATGCTCAAGCAACGCCTGGACGAAATTGCCTAGCCCATGAATAAGCGCGAGCGCCTGGAAAAAACTCTGGCGGGAGAAGCCCCCGATCGCATCCCGGTCGCCTTATGGCGGCACTGGCCGGGAGATGATCAGCGAGCTGCCGACCTGGCCCAGGCGCTGGTTGACTTTCAGAAACGCTGGGATTTTGACTTTGTGAAGGTTTCGCCCGCCAGCAGCTATTGCCTGCTGGACTACGGTGTGCAAGACCGCTGGGCAGGCAACATCGAAGGCACGCGCGACTACACCCGGCGCGTGATCAACCGCCCGCTGGATTGGACCGAACTGCGCCGCCTGGACCCCACCAAAGGGAGCCTGGGCTTGCACCAGGAAACCTTGCGTCTGGTGCAGCAAGGGCTAGAAGAGGGCACCCCCTGCTTGCACACCATCTTTAGCCCACTGGCCCAGGCCAAAAACCTGGCCGGGTGGGATCAGTTGTTGCTGCACCTGCGCCGCGACCCCCAACGGCTAAAAACCGGGCTGAACATCATCACCGAAAACACCCTGCGCTATATAGAAGCCCTGGCTGGTTCTGGCATTGCGGGCATTTTTTACGCGATCCAACATGCCTCGTATGGCGTGATGAGCGAAGCAGAGTATCGCGAATTCGGGATGCCCTACGACCTCCGTATTCTGAACGCCCTGCCGCCAAGCTGGTGGTTCAACATGGTGCACCTACACGGCGAACACCCCTTTTTTGACCTGATCACCGGCTACCCGGTGCAGGCCATCAACTGGCACGACCGCGAAACTGAGCCCGACCTGCGCCAGGGCAAAGCACGCTTTGGCGGCGCTGTGTGTGGTGGGCTGGGTCGCTGGGATGTGCACAGTGGCACCCCTGCCGAAGTCCGGCAGCAGGCTATCCACGCCATAGAGCAAACCAACGGGCGGCGTCTCATCCTCTCGACAGGCTGCGTGATGCTCACGACCACGCCGCAGGCCAACATTCGGGCCATCCGGCAGGTGGTGGAGGAGCAGATGGTGCTATGAGCCATCGTGTGATTGCTGGCCAGGCCAAGGGGAGGCGGTTGCGCCAGGTGCCTGGCAACAGCACCCGCCCCATTATGGACCGGGCTAAGGAAGCGCTTTTTAACATTCTGGGAGACGCCGCCTGGGAAGCGCAAGTGCTGGACCTGTTTGGCGGCAGCGGTGCGGTGGGCATCGAAGCCCTGAGCCGTGGCGCCAGTTGGGTCACTTTTGTGGATAATGACCGCGAAGCGGTGCGCACCATGCATGAGAACCTGCGCCTGACGCACTTCACGGATGCAGCCGAGGTCCTGCACATGGATGCTTTCGACTTCCTGCGACGCAAACCAGCAGAACCCTATAGCCTGGTCTATGTGGCGCCACCGCAATACCAGAGCCTCTGGAAGCGTGCGTTGCTGACCCTGGATGCCCAACAGGATTTGCTGGAACCAGATGCTCTGGTCATCGTGCAAATTGACCCTCAGGAGAAGGAAACCCTGACCCTGGACAACCTCTTTGCCTATGACGAGCGCACGTATGGAAATACGCTGCTCTGGTTCTTTGAATATGATGCCGTGGGAGCGGATGATGAGCCAACCGCCTGAACTTTTGCAAACAATCGAAAGCGCGGTCGAGGCGATGCTGGCCGCCTTTGATGTGGACCGCCCTCCGGTACCTGTGGAACTGATGTTGCAGCGCCCCCGCGAAGGACTCTGGCCAGAAATTGACCTGGCGGAGATGTCTGCGACGTTCTTGCACTTGCACGACCGCTATGCACCACGGATGTCGGTGGTGCGCCTGCTGGCGCGGAATGTGGCGCGTAGCCCCTGGGGCTACGCCCACGGGCTGGCCAGCCTGGCGGATGACTCGGAGCAGGTGAACGCCTTTGCGCGGGCCATCATCCTGCCTCAACGTTTTCTGGACGCCCCCACCCCAGCAGACCTTGCGGCACTGAGCGACCGTTTCGAAGTGCCAGAAAACGATGTGTTAATGCGCCTGGATGATTTGGGATATGCAGAGGGATGAAAAAGCCGATGACCAACATCGGCTAGTGAAGCGGGCAACGAGATTCGAACTCGTGACCTTTTCCTTGGCAAGGAAACGTTCTACCGCTGAACTATGCCCGCAAGGTTTTCACATTCTATGCCAAACACCAGCATTTGGCAAGGGTGAATTTAGGCGAGTAGAATGATAGCTAAAGAGCAATCAGGAGGCGGCGGTGAAGTATCGCACAGGCCAGGTTGGAGAATTGATTGCAGTACAGGACCAGAGGAACGGCGTCGAAATCCTGGGGTGCGTGTACACCAGCGTCGGTATGGTGCGCGGCAACAATGAGGATAACGTCCAAATCTGGGCGCTGGACGACGCCATGCTAGGCTTGGTGGCGGATGGGATGGGTGGCGCCGCCGGAGGCGAGGAAGCCAGCCGCCTGGCTGTTGAAACCATCCAGAGCGCTTTTGTAGAAGCCACCCAGGATGCCGAAGCGCTGCATGCCCTGGATGAAGAAGCGCTTTCGCGCCGCTTGCGGGATGTGTTCAGCCGCGCCAACCAGGCGGTGCTGGACCGCGCCGCGGATAACCACGAGCTACAAGGCATGGGCACCACTGCAACCATGGTGTTGTTGCGCGGCTACGATGCCGTCTTTGCCCATATTGGCGATAGCCGCGCCTATGTGGTGGATGGCCGCACCAACCAGATTCACCAGATCACCTCGGACCATAGTTTTGTGGAGGCCCTGGTGGCCTCGGGCCACCTGACCCAGGAACAGGCCGAAGTCCACCCCTTGAAAAACGTGCTCTACCGCGCACTGGGCCAGAAGGACGAAGCCGAAGATGATGTGGACATCTACCTGCGCCACCTGAAGTCTGGCGACCGCCTGGTGATGTGCTCTGATGGGCTGTCGCGCCATCTCAAAGATCAGGATATCGCCCGGTTAACGGTGGCCGCTACGTCCCCGAATCAGCTCGCCAAAGAGTTGGTTGACCTTGCAAATTTGCGCGGGGGCGAAGACAATGTGAGCGTGGTAGTAATTTTCGTGAAGGATAGCCCGTCCTGAGCTAAGTTGTTCAGGCCGTGGCCGAGTAGGGAAGGGAGCGTAATGAAGCAGTTTATTCGGATCGTATTGCTCTTGATAACGATCACCAGCCTCACCGGGATCGCTCAGGCGGTCGAGACTCCGCAACCTGAGGTTGCAGCGCCCATGCAAGAAGGCAGCCCCCCGGTGGCGCAACTGGGCGTTGATTTTGGCGTGGTGGGTGGCTACCGCTATATGCAGATCGTTAGCAACTTTGCGCTGGCCTACAGCGCGCCCGGGGGTGGGCGCATTGTCCGGCGCTTTAACGGTGGCTACGACTTCGTGACGCCGCGCGGCCAGCAAGGCGACTGGGTGGAAATCAACGTGGGCGAGTGGATGCACGTGCGCCACCTGCGCGAGGTCTACCCCTCCTACTTTTCTGGGGTGCTGGTGCAGGGTGACACAGGTATTCCCTGGGGTTGGATCCTGGTTTCGCACTACGCGAGCGCATCGCCAGGCGGCCCCGAAGTGCGCGACCCCGCCTACCGTGTCCAGCGCTATAACCTCACGCATTTTTATGAAACCACGGTGGTGGATGGCTGGCGCTGGTACAACGTCGGCAACGGGCGGTGGGTCAAGCAAACCCTGGTGAGCAAGGTGCAAAATGCCCCCAACCCGGGTGTCGGCGGGCGCTGGGTAGCGGTGGACCTTTACGAGCAAAACCTGGTTGCCTACGAAGGCAACACTATGGTCTTTGCCACGCTGATTTCTTCTGGCTTGCCTGGCACAGACACCAACCCAGGCGTCTTCCAGGTGTGGGCGCGCACGGCGAACGCCCCCATGAACGGCCAGAGCGGCGGCTATGGCAACTATCGGCTGGAAAATGTGCCCTACGCCATTTACTTTGATGGCGACATTAGCCTGCACGGGACCTACTGGCACAACCGTTTTGGTTATCGTCAGAGCCGCGGTTGCGTCAACCTCAGTATTTCGGATGCACGCTGGCTGTTTGATTGGCTGGGCGAAGGCGGCGTCTACGTCTACTACAGCGATACGTACCGCTAAGTTGCTTGATAGGGCAAAATGCAAAACCCCGCCTTTTCCGGCGGGGTTTTTTGATCAGTACTGCTCGATGAGATTGACTACCGTCACCCCGTAGCCGCCTTCTTTCTCGCTGCCATCTGCGAACTTGGCCACAAAAGTGTTGTGCTGGAGGGTTTCGCGCACGGCTCGGCGCAGCGCACCGGTCCCCTTGCCATGGATGATGCGCACAAAAGGTAAGCGGGCCATGTAGGCTGCGTGCAGGTAGTCCTCAGTGCGTTTGAGCGCGTCTTCCACACGGGCGCCGCGCAGGTCCAGTTCCAGGCCCGGCGATTCGCCCAGCTCCGGCAGCGGGTCCAGGCGTTCGCGGTTGGTTTTGCGCTCCTTTTTGACCTCCGGCTTGCGATACTCCAGCTCGTTGAGCTTGGTCCGCACCCGCAGTTGACCCACCGCCACCTCGGCATCCTCCGCGGTGATCTCCATCACCTGCCCCTCGATGCCCAGTGGCTTGATCCAGACCCCTATCGCCCAGGCGCAAGCGCTGCACTTCCTCGTCCACTTCGAGCGCCGGATTTTTGGGCACATCGATGTTGACATCCAGGTTTTCGGTGCCTCGTTCCACCCGTTTGAGCGCTTCCAGTGGTTGGCCAGCGCGTTGCAGATCACGCTTGAGCTGCTTGATCTCCTTGCGGAGTTCGTTAATCTCATATTCCGCTTTGCGGCGCGCCTCCACCAGCACATCGCGACGTTCGAGTTCGAGCTGGTCGCGTTCCTCTTGCAGGTAACGGCGCAACTCTTCGACCTCTTCTTCCGCCTGGCGTGCCCGCTCAAAGGCGGCGCGGGTTTCCTCCCGTGTGCGGGTGATCTCGTCCAGCAGATCATCCGCCACCAGGTCTTCGACCCCAACCATGGTGCGCGCATCTTCGATGATATCCAGCGGCAGGCCCAGCCGGGTGGCAATTCGCCAACGCGTTGGAACGCCCCGGCAGCCCAACCATCAAGCGATAGGTGGGGGCCAGTGTCTCCAGATTGAACTCTACGCTGGCGTTGCGTAGCCCTTTGCGCTCCTGGGCAAAAATCTTCAGCTCGGGGTGATGGCTGGTCACCAGGGTGGTGATGCCCTGGTTGAGCACCCGGTTCAGGATGGCCCGGGCCAGTGCAGAGCCTTCGACCGGGTCCGTGCCGGCGCCCAGTTCGTCCAGAATCACCAGTGCGCGCGAATCGGCGGCTTCCAGAATGCTGATGATGTTGGTCATATGCGCTGAAAAGGTCGAGAGCGACTGCTCGATGCTCTGCTCGTCGCCAATATCGGCAAAGACCGCCTCAAAGACCGTCAGCCTAGACTCTGCCCCGGCGGGGATGTGCAGCCCGCTTTGCGCCAGGAGCACCATCAAGCCGACCGTTTTGAGCGCCACGGTTTTGCCGCCGGTATTTGGCCCCGTGATCACCAGTGCATATGTGGAGGGATCCAGCTCCAGGTCAATCGGCACCACACGCGCCGGGTCAAGCAGTGGGTGGCGTGCTTGCACCAGCCTAAGCGTGACGCCAGGGTGTGGGTAGAGAGCCTCGGTCGCAAACCCGACCAGGCGCGGCGGGTGGGCATTGAGCGTGTTGGCGTAGTGCGCTTTGGCCAGGATGAGGTCCAACCGGGCCAGCCCCTCCACGCTCCGCACAATGAAATCGGACTCGTGCGCGACCATTTCGCACAGTTCGCGCAGGATGCGGCGGACTTCCTTTTCTTCCTGAATTTGCAGCTCGCGGTAGGTGTTGTTGATCTCTACTGTGGCCAGGGTTCAATCCACAGGGTGGCCCCGGAAGCGCTCTGGTCGTGCACAATACCAGGGATGCGCCCCTTGAACTCTGACTTAATTGGGATGACGTAGCGCCCATTACGCTGGGTGATGAGCTGCTCCTGCAAAAACTGGCTGTTGTTGGCGTTGTTGATGATGTTGTTCAGCTTGTTTTGCAGGCGGTCAAAAGCCACCTTCAGGTCGCGGCGGATGATGGCCAGGCGCGGGCTGGCGGAATCCTGCACTTTGCCGTCTTCGCTGATGATGCGGCTGATCTCGTGTTGCAGCGCGGTGCATTCTTCCAGCCCTTCGGCAATTTCAGCCAGCAGCGGGTAGGGGCCCTTCATGCGCCCCAGGATGCGCCGTAGCGTGGTG
Source organism: Anaerolineae bacterium (assembly GCA_012031655.1). Taxonomy (GTDB): domain Bacteria; phylum Chloroflexota; class Anaerolineae; order Aggregatilineales; family J027; genus JAAUUD01. The sequence continues at coordinate 8,292 of JAAUUD010000073.1, forward strand.
GCACGCCGCAAGGTGGAGCGAAGATCCAGCAGGATGTTTGTCTCCAGCACCACGCCGCGCACCGTGGAGAGGGCTGCCCCACGCACATCGTGCACACCGCCCATCGAAAGGGCTTCTTCGCGTTCTTCCAGCAAGGCGCGGGCTTCGGTCACTTCCTGGATCCCTTCCTGGGCCAGGCGCAGGTCTGGGCTGGGGCGCAGGGCCAGCGCCAGGGCCGCCCCGCCAGAGAAACTGGTGTAAGTGGCCAGCCGATCCAGGATTTTGGGATATTCCAGCGTGTGGAATGCTTTTTCGTTCATGGATGTTTGTTATCTTCACGCTCAATAGATACGACGAAACACGCACAGGCAAGCCTGCACAGGGATAGATGAAGACAGCGCGCCATTCGGGCGCAGCAACCGGTTATGGGTTAGGGGTGCGGTAACCGGAGGCGAGTCTGTAAAGTTGTGATGAGGTTGCAGGCAACCATCCTCACCTCCTCTCTGGGCAATCCTGGGGGCAAGCCATTTGACATTCTTCGTCATTATAGCAGCCATCTAACCCATGCTCAACGCTCAAAATATCTGTTAGACTCACATCAGCGCCATTCGTTATACTCTCTCCAATAACGGACGAGGAGCGCTACCCAAGTGAAAGGACGAGCGATGGCAGACATCAAGCAAATTGAAAACTATCTGGGTGACCGCGCCGAGTACTTCCTGTGCCACAATTCAACCGCAGTGGCCAAAGAGCACCTCTACCTGCCCGGCCCGGACTTTGTAGACCGGGTTTGGATAACCTCTGACCGCAACCCACAGGTTTTGCGCAGCCTTCAGGCGCTGTTCGACCATGGGCGGCTGGGCAGCACGGGCTATCTTTCTATCCTGCCTGTTGACCAGGGCGTGGAGCACTCCGCCGGGGCCTCTTTTGCGCCCAACCCAATCTATTTTGACCCGGAAAAGATCGTGGAGCTGGCCGTGGAAGGCGGCTGCAACGCCGTGAGCAGCACCTTTGGCGTGCTGGGCAACGTGGCCCGCAAATACGCGCACCGCATCCCCTTCCTGGTGAAGTTCAACCACAACGAACTGCTGACCTACCCCAATTCGGCGGAGCAGATCATGTGGGGGACCATCAAGCAAGCCTGGGACATGGGCGCGGTTGCGGTGGGCGCCACGGTCTACTTTGGCTCGGAAGATGCCACCCGCGAGATCGTGGAAGTGGCTAACATGTTCCAGATGGCGCACGAACTGGGCCTGGCGACGGTGCTGTGGTGCTACATCCGTAATGCAGCCTTCAAACAGGATGGCAAGGACTACCACACCAGCGCCGACCTGACCGGCCAGGCGAACCACCTGGGCGCCACCCTGAGCGCCGACATCGTGAAGCAGAAGTTGCCCACGCTGAATGGCGGCTATAAGGCGCTCAACACCGGCAGCTCCTCCTATGGCAAGCTGGATGAACGCATCTATAGCGACCTGACCACCGACCACCCGATTGACCTGTGCCGCTACCAGGTGATGAACGGCTATATGGGGCGGGTGGGCCTCATCAACAGCGGCGGGGCAGTGGGCGCTACCGACTTCGAAGAAGCCGTGATGACCGCCGTGGTCAATAAGCGGGCGGGTGGCATGGGCCTCATCAGTGGGCGCAAGGCCTTCCAGCGCCCCATGGACGAGGGCGTGCGCTTGTTGAACACCATTCAGGATGTCTATCTGTGCGATGAAGTAACCATCGCCTAGCGTTTTCTGGCACTGAGGGAGAGCGTCTGTCAGGGCCTCTCCCTAACGCCCCCCAGATGCAGCAGATTTTTTCCCGGCTGGCCGCGAGTGCTTCTGGGCTGGGCTGCACAATCTGCCCGGCATTACTGCGGATTTGCGTTTGGCCAGCTTCCCAGCGGATGCCCACCCGGCGGCCATCGAATTGCGTCTCCGGCGTGAGCGTGTCGATCAACTGAACCTCCAGATTGTCCTGATAGAGAATCAGGAGCTCATCATGGCTAATGGGGTCTGCCGGGTTGCGGCGCCGAGCCACTGTGCCCGCCTCAGAAACAACCGCCAAACGCCCTTCCTGGTCCAGCAGTGGGTGGTCCGCAAAGTACAGGAAGTGTGCAGAGATACTCGGCTCATCGTAGAGCATCTGAAAATAGGTGATCAGCCCTGTTTCGCCTGCGATGACATTGGCACTCCCGTAATCTAACTGGAAGTTCAGCAGCAGAATCCCCGTCTGGGGCGCCACATCCGGCACCAGGTCGAGCACCTGGTTAAAAAGCAATTCGCGCTGGCGGGCGGCTTCGCGCCGGTCGTGCCGAAGTTCAGCATGGTGCAGGGCCATGCTCCCCAACCAGAGCGCTGCCAGGCCCAAGGCCAACCCTTGCAGCACAGCAGGCCGCCAGAGGCTAAACCAACCCCCCAGCACCAGGGCAAAACCTGCCGTAGCGCTGGCGTAGGTGCGCGCGCTGGGCACGTAATTAGCCAGCAAGAAGGGCACCAACCCCAGGATGATGATCCCGACGCCCAACCCGAACAGATATAGCGGATGGTGCACCCAGGCTTGCCAGCGAGCAGCGCTCCCCCTTCCTCTTGGGCGGGTTCGTGGCGCAGGCAGGCCCAAAAGCACGCCCAGGCTCAGCAGCACAACAGCCCCCGCCAGAAGCCAGCTCGCCGCATCCCCGGCGGGGGCTTCCAGCGTTGCGCGTAGCGCATCGCGAGCGTAGCGCAAAAAGGGCCACAGATCAGCCGGAGTTGGGGTGCCTGTGCCCTCCTGAATACGCCCCCCGCCCAGGATGCGAAAGCGCGTGAACAAAAAACGCCGCCAGGCCCACCATGCAAGCCAGGCTCAGTTGCAGGGCGGCTTTGAGGCGCGCAACCGGCGCAACAGGTTCCACCTGGCGCAGCCAGACCGGCAGCACGAAAAAAGGGACGAGGGCAATCAGCAGCGGAGCGGATTCGTAGGCCTGGGTTGCAGTGTAGTAGAAGCCCAGCGGCAACACCAACCCTATCCAGGTCCGCCAGCGCACCGCCCAAACCTGAAACAACAGCACCGTAGCCCAGAACAGCACCATCTGAATCCGGCCATTGTCCATGTGCATCGCGTAGGTGGTTTCGGCGGTCATGGGCATCCAGAAGGCGAATAGCGCGCTGGCCGCTGCCCAGCGTGGGCGTGCTGGAAACGCCCGCCAGATGACCAGGCCCAACAGCAAGCTGGCGGCAGCATTCCAGAGCTGGGAAAGCAGAAAGTAGGCCACGCGATTGGCGCCCAATAGCTCAAAGATCAGGATGGCGTAGGCACCTTCGGTAGGGCGCCGCTCGTTAAAGGTATAGTGATAGACCCCACGCAGCCAATCTAACCGATAGCCATATCCCAGAATCCACCAGTCGTCGCCCCAGAAGCCGATGTCGCCAGCCAGGGCAGTCAGTGCCACGCTATACCCCACCAGCCCGCCGCCCAGCAGCAACGCCCAAACTCCAGCCCGCCTGGCCAGGGATTTCCACTCGCGCATGCGCGTCATCCTTCCACAGCCCAATTGAACAGCTACTATAATCGGCGGCGGGGGTTTCTCCAAGCGCGAGCCGGCCAGCAAACAACCTGTTCAAAAGCAGACCTTTCTGGCTATACTGAGCCGCACGTAAGGGAAAGCCAAGCATGAACGCTGTGCGAATTTCGGCTACAGGATGGGTCTGGCTGGTTTATGGCCTGCTGGTGGGGGTCATTTGCTGGCGGCTGCTAGAAGAAGGGCATCGGCAACTGATTGGCCCTGATTACGCGGGGGGGCTGTCCTTCTGGGTGACCTGGTTTCCGCCCCAGGCCATCCGCCAGAACCTTGACCTGAGCTTCAACGCCTACACGCTCTACCCAATCGAGACCAATCTGCTGCCGGTGCTCTCGTTGCCCAGCAGCTTTTTCTATCACCTGTTGCGCCGGGCGTGGGCTGGCTGCTGGCCTATAATGCCTTGCTACCGCTCTATTTGTTGTTGAACGCTGGGCTGGGTTATGTGTTGCTGCGGCGGG
>JAAUUD010000074.1 GCA_012031655.1 Anaerolineae bacterium
CATCTGGCAAGTTCAGTTCGGTCAGCATGACATCAAAACTGGTGTCACCCAGACGTTCTAAGGCGCCTTCGCCGCCCGCTGTGACAATAACCAGGTAGCCTTCTTGTTCCAGTGTTCCTTGAAGGGTCTCACGCATCTCTTGATCAGGATCAACTAGTAGTACTCCGCCTCTGTTGTGAGTCATACTCATCCGGTCAGCCCTCTTTATGTGGCCCTGCTAGCCTGCTATTTATGTCCAAATACATCCCATATTTCCTGACTATAATAGAAAAAGTGCCAGTTTAAAGGAAAATTGCGGGATTAACTGAATTCCAATCCGGGGAGGTTCAGCGCAAAGTTAGAATTTAGTTATAGAAAATCAAATAAACCCTTACACGCAGGTACTAACATCTCCGAAAGTGACAAAGGCAGAAAAAGCGCACCTTTTTCTGGAGACTGTCTGTATCGAGGCGCAGGCAAGCAGGGGCTACAAAGAGGGCAAATGCGGGGCTTGCTCCCAGCGCAAACGCAGCACATGCTCCGCCTCTGGTGTCACGGCGAACGGCTCTGCAATCCGCCCCTGGACGCCCCCGGCAGTCGGGGCCACAAACCAGGCGATTTCGCCATTCACCGTTAGCAACGGGATGCGGTCGCGGAGTTCCTGCGGGACCTTGAGGTTGGTGAAGGTGTCGTTGAGCTTTTGCGACTGGCCACCCATGCCCATGGGGCAGAAGCGGTCACCCGTGCGGCGGGTTCGCAGGTTGAGTTCGGCATCTGGCGGGAGGGCCAGGGTGGCTTCCAGGGGGTTTTCGCGCTCGCGGAAGCTCTGGCGGCGGGCGGGTCCGTGACCCAATAGCTATACAGGCGCAAGCCACCCAGCGCCAGGTTGATGCCCTCGCTGGGCAGGGGAATCACCCGCCCGCTGGCCAGGTGCGGCAGGTAGCGCGGGAAGGGGATTTCGCCGCCGAAGTGCAGCATAAATTCATCGTACCCCAGGCTCAGCAAGAGGTCGCCGGGCAGGGTCAACTGTTGGCCAGTGGTGGCCTGGCCCACAAAGTCGCAGGCGGCTTCGACGTGCTGATAGGCCAGTTCCGGCTCGCCGCTCAGGTCGTTGAACAGGCGGCGGATGAGCTGGCGCTGCACGCCGCGTGCTTCCTGAAGAAAGGCGGGCAAATCCACATGCGCGATTTCCCCGGTCTCGTTGGCGTCCCATTCCACCAGGCGCAACAAGGCACGGTCAATCACGGCGTCAATGATGGCATAGTCGCCCTGCACAATGGCAGCCATGCGGGCCACGCCTTCCCGAAAATTGGGGTTCAGCGCCTCCAGCACGGGCAAAAGCGCGTGGCGGATGCGGTTGCGGAGGTGGGCGGTCTCCTGGTTGGTGGGGTCCTCGCGCGGGCTAGCCCCAGGGCGGCGGCATAGGCGGCGATTTCCGCCCGTGGCACATCCAGCAAAGGCCGCAACAGCAGCATATCCTCCACCGCATCATAGACCAGGTCGGGCGCATCTTCCAGAATATGGGAGTAGGAGAGGTTGTTCAGCGGCGCCATGCCTTGCAGGCCGCGTAAGCCGGTGCCGCGCAACAGGTGCAGCAGCACCGTCTCCACCTGGTCATCCCGATGGTGGCCTGCGGCCAGCAAGCGCGTGCCCAGCGCCAGCGCCGTTTGCACCAAAAAGGTATAGCGCGCCTGGCGGGCTGCCGTTTCTACGCTCAGGCGGGCTGCGCGCCTGATGGCTGCACATCCCCCGCCCCCAGCGTGAAAGGCAGGCCCAGCGTGGCGGCAAAATCGGCCACAAAAACGCGCATCGGCCCGGCCTGCCTCGCCGCGCAAGCCATGGTCATAGCTGGCCACGTGCAAGTGATAGTGAAATTGCGGCGCCAGGGCATGCAGGGCCCGCAACAGCACCAGCGAATCCACCCCGCCCGAAACCGCCACCAGCACGGTTTTCTGGTGCAGGGGCACCTGCATGGCGCGCAGATGCATCGCCACCTGTTCGAGTAGCGGGTGGGCATCCAGGGTGGGCGGGTTGGCGTTGAGCATGGTCAGGTCCAGTTCTGTTCAGGCGGCAGCCCTTTGGCCGCACCCCGCGCCAAAGCGTTAGCGCCGCAAGTTTGACGAGCGTTTAGAGGTACTTCACGCCAAGCTGCGTGGCTTCGCGCAGGCGGTCAACCAGGATTTTCATCATTTGCAGGGCAAAGTAGGGCGTTTGCTGCACCAGGAAGTTAAAGCGTTCCTTATCCACCGGCACCAGTTCGCAGTCCGTTTTGGCGCGCACTTCGGCAGAAGTCCGGCCTTCGTCGATCAGGGCCATCTCACCAACCGCCCCACCAGCGCTAACAGTGTGCAGGTATTTGCCATCCACGATGACATCCACCTCCCCCACGATAACCGCATACATTTTATCGCTTTCCTGCCCCTGGCTGAGGATGACATCCCCCGCCTTGTAGTGCAGACGCTCCTGCACCTGATCGAAGATATGGAGTTCAACAGGCATGGCAGAACCTCCGGTGGGTGGCCAAAACGGTCATCTTCCAGAACGATGATGCCCCCCATTGTAACCCGTTCGTGGCTGGGGCGAAACCGCTTGCAAAACTGCCCACATGCACTACACTTGGGGATGAACGAGGGCAACCATGCAAAACATTAATCCGACCAAACACCGCAACCGCCGCGCCATCTTCTACCTCAGCATCCTGGGGGTACCCCTGGTCTTGCTGGGCTGTGTGGCGCTGGCGTCTATCGCCATGCTGTCCCAATTGCCGCTCTTTGGCAGCCTGACCTTGGTGGTGCAGGGGGTGCTGCTGCTGCTGGCAGGGGGGGGCTTTGTGGTGGGCGCCGTCTCCACCTATCGCGGGATCACGCTGGCCCACGACAACGAGCTGGCTTTTCGCGTGGGGGAGGTGCTGGGCCAATCCATCGGGGGCGACCCGCGCTACCGCTTCATCCGCAACGTGAGCCGCCGGGGGCTGGGCTATATTGACGCCGTGCTGGTGGGGCCACCCGGCGCGCTGGTTTTTCGTGTGTTGGATGTGGAAGGCACCTGGCGCAACGAACACGCCGAATGGAAGGTGATGCGCAACGGCAAGTTCCGCCCGGCGCCCATCAACCCCTCCCGCGAGTGCGCCCGCGACGTCTACGCCCTGCGGAAGTTCCTCAAAAAGCGCAAGCTGGAGAAAATCCCGGTGTATGGCGTGGTGGTCTTCACCAACCTGGAGATGACGCTGCAAGGCCAGGGCCAGGTGGTGCCCATCACCAAGCCCAACCGCCTGTTCGAGGTCATCAGCCGCGACTACCTGACCGAAGAGCGCATCAAGCTGCCGCAGATCGAAGCCGCAGTGGACGCCATCATCGATGGCTGAGCCACCCCCCAGCCAATGCCGGAGCTAGAACGCACCAAGGCGATTGAGGACTTCCTGAAGGTCGTCTATCACCTGCAACAGCAATCGGACCGTGTGCGGACCAGCGCAGTTGCGGAGGCCATGAACATCACCGCCCCCTCCGCCTACGACTTCATCCGGCGCTGCCAGGAGGCCGGGTTGCTGGACTACCGCTCGCACCGGGGCGTGCGGCTCACGGAAGAAGGCGAGCGCATCGCGCTGGAAGTTTTGCGGAGCCACCGCTTGCTGGAACTCTTTCTGGTGCGGGCCCTGGGCTACGCCTGGGACGAAGTCCACGACGAAGCCGACCGCCTGGAACACTATATTTCAGAAAAGCTGGAAGCGCGCATTGCCGCTTATCTGGGCCACCCCACCGTAGACCCCCACGGCGACCCCATCCCCGCCAAAGATGGCACCCTGCCCGAACGCCAACTGGTCCCGCTCTCGGACCTGCCCGACGGCAGCCTGGGGGAGGTCAGCCGCTTGCTGGACCAAAGCAGCGAGAGCCTGCAACATCTGCAAAGCAAGGGCCTGATACCCGGTGCGCGGGTGCGCATCCTGCGGCGCGAACCCCTGGACCGCCTCACCCACCTCCAGGTAGAGGACACGCCGCAGGTGATTGGCGAAACCACCGCCCACATCATCCTCATCAAACCCTTAAACGACAATTTTTTAACCAATACTTGTTATTGTTTTAGCCAGCCCGATGCTACAATAGGGCAGAGGGAAGGCCCCTAGGCGCATACAGAGTGGCAAAACCGATCGGTTATGGATAAGCACCCCCAAAATCAAGACCTCCGCGCCTGGCTTTCTGCAGAAGCGCGTCAGTTGCTGGCCGGGCTCCCCGGGCTGATCTCCTTGATGGATGCAAAGGGGTATGTTTTTTACAGCAACCGCCACGAGGTGCAAGTGAGGCGCTCTGCGTCTACGATTACCTGCTGCCAGAGCACCGCGCCACCTTTCAGGAACACCTGACGCGCGCCTTCGCCGGGCAGCCTTCGCCCCACTTCGAAACCCCAGGGGCACGATCACGCTTTCACCACCCCAGAGTGGTACGACAACCAGCTACAACCTATCTGGCGGGGCGCGCAGGTGGTGGCGGTCTGCAACTATGCCCGCGTGGTCACCCAGGAACGCCAGCAAGCACGCCAGGCCGAGCGCCGCCAGTTCGAGCGCGAGTTGCTCACCGCCCTCAATACCCAGATCAGCCATGTGCTGGACGTGGAAGCGCTGGTTAGCAACGTGTGCAGCCTCATCGAGCAGCACTTCAGGTTTCAGCAGGTCTTCATTTATCTGAAGCAGGCCGACCAAGAGCGTTTGCTGATCGTCACCAGCGAGGGGTTGGGCACGCACCAGATGCCCCCTGAACGCCGCAGCCTGAACCTGATTGACCTGCATAACCCGCTGGAAACCGCCGTGCTGGAACGCCGCCCGGTGATCCGCAACAACATCCTGCCGCCGGACCCGCTGGTGCTGCCTGGCACCCGCGCCCAACTGGTGGTGCCGATGGTGCTGGGCGAAGCGCTGGTTGGCCTGCTGGAAGTGCAAGACGCCCAGCCGGGGCGCTTCAGCGAAGAAGACGCCCAGCTCATCGCCACCTTTACCACCCCGCTGGCCATCGCCATCCAGAACGCGCAGCACTTTGACACCGTGCGCAAAGACCGCGAACTGGCCGACACCATGCGCGAACTCACCGCCATCCTCAGCAGTAGCCTGAGCCTGACCGATACCCTGGAGCATCTGCTGCTCTATGTGTGGTGGATTGTGGCCTACGATGCGGCCAACTTTATGTTTCTGGAGGGCGACACCGCGATTGTGGCCCGTGGGATCGGCTACTTCGACCCCCTGCGCCCCAGCCCACTGGCCCAGCGCTTTTCCCTGAGCACCTTTCCGCTGATTGAGCGGGTGGTGCAGCACCGGATGGTGGTCAGCGTGCCAGACACCGCCCAGGAACCCACCTGGAAAGCGGGGGGCGATGGCTGGATTCGCTCCTGGATTGGCGCGCCGATTGTGCTCAACCGGGAGGTGATTGGCGTGCTGGCCCTCGATAGCGCCGAGGCCAACCGCTACACCCTAGCAGACCACGAAGCGCTGCTGACCTTTGCCAACTCCGCCGCCATCGCCATCGGCAACGCCCGCCTCTACGAAGCCGAAAAACACCAGCGCGAACTGGCCGAAACCCTGCGCGATATTGGCGTAGTGCTCACCAGCACGCTGGACCCCACCAACGTGATGGAGCGCATTCTGGAGCAGGTGCGCCGCCTCATCCCCTACGAAGCCGCCAGCGTGCGCATTGACCAGGGCGACGGCATTTTCGTGACCGTGGCCGCCCTGGGCTACGAAGCACACGGCCTCCAGCGCCAGGCAGACCCCATCTATCAACGCCGTGAGATGCCCCTGCGGGACGAAATGCGCGCCACACGCCAGCCCATCATCCTGCCCAATGTCCACCAGGACCCGCGCTGGATCCGCATTGGCGGTTACGAGTGGATTGCCTCCTGGGCGGGGATGCCGATCATCACCGGCGGGCGCATGATTGGCGAATTTGACCTGGACCACGCCACGCCCTACTTCTACACCGAAAAATACTACCCGGTGCTGGCAGCACTGGGCACCCAGATTTCGATTGCGGTGGGCAACGCGCTGTTCTACGAGGCCGAACGCCGCCGCCGCCTGGAAATGGAAGCCGTCCAGCGCAGCAGCCTGAGCCTGACCAGCTCGCTGAACCTGGGCGAAGTGCTGGCGGCCATCGTCAGCGCCACCATCGAGCTGACCAACGCCCAGGATGTGCATATCTTTTTGCTGGAAGACAACCGCCTGAGCTTCGGCGCGGCCTGGTACGCGGGCGACTTACAGCCCCGCCCCATGGTGGAGCCCCGCCCCGGCGGGATCACCTGGCAGGTGGCCACCACGGGCGAAATGCTGGCTTTTCCCCATGCGGATGCAGATGCCCAGTTTGCGAATTTTGTGGAGTCTCGCGCGGCGGCCCTGCTGAGCCTGCCGCTGCGCCTGGGCGAGCTGGTGGTGGGCGTGATGAACATCGCCTACGGCACCCCACGCCAGTTCCCAGAGTCCGAGCTACGCGCCCTGCGCCTGTTGGCCAACCAGGCCAGCATCGCCATCCAGAACGCGAATCTCTTCCGGGCCATGGAGCGCGAACGCCAACTGGCCGACACCCTGCGCGATATCGGCCTGGTCATCAGCAGCACGCTGGACCAGCGCGGCGTGCTGGAGAACATTCTGGCGCAAATCGCCCGCGCTTTGCCCTACGATGCCGCCAGCGTCTGGCTGGATGAACACAGCAACAACGTCTTTTGGGTGGCGGCCAGCATTGGCTACGACCGCTACGGCAAAGCCGAACTGCTGCGCACGGTCTCTTACCCGGCCAGCACCGAGCGCATCATCCAGCGCATGCACAGCCAGCAACACCCCATCATCATCCCTGAAACGCAAGACAACCCAGACTGGCTGAGCTTCCCCGGTTGCGAGTGGGTGCGCTCCTCTGCGCTGGTGCCCATCCTGGTGCGCGAAGAAGTCATTGGCCTGTTACGCCTGGACCACCACCAGCCCCACTTCTACACCCCACAACAGGCCAATGTGCTGGTGTTGCTGGGCACGCAGATTTCCGTAGCTGTGGGCAATGCGCGCTACTTCGAAGCAGAAATTCAGCGCCGCCAGGAGCTCGAAACCGTGCAGCGCAGCAGCCTCAGCCTGACGGCCCTGCAAGACCTGCCGCAGGTGTTGCTGGCCATCCTCAACGCCACCCTGGAACTCACGCCCGCCCACGACGCCTACATCTTCCTCTACGATGGGGAAACACTCACCTTTGGGGCCTCGCTGGATGAATATGGCGTCATCAACCAACCGCATTCCATGCCCACCAAGCGCGGCATCACCTACACAGTGGCCCGCCGTGGCACGCCAGAGATCGTGCCGGATGTGGACCAGCACCCCATGGGCCAGCGCATGCACCCCGAATGGCGCCAGCGCTTGCGCGCGATGATCAGCCTGCCGCTGAAGTTCCACGAGCGCGTGGTGGGCGTGATGAACATCGCCTATCGCTACCCGCGCTACTTCCGGCAAACGGAACTCAACGCGCTGGCCCTGCTGGTGAGCCAGGCCAGCATCGCCATCGAGAACGCGCGCTTGTTCCGCACCGTGCAGGACCAAACCGTGCTGCTGGAAGGGCTGGTCCAGGCCCGCACGGGCGAGCTTGACCGCGAACGCGCCCAGCTCAAAGCCATTCTGGATGCGATGGGCGAGGGCGTCATCTACATCGAAAGCTTCACCATCATCTACGTGAACCAGGCCCTCATCGACCTGAGCGGCTACGACACCGCCGATTTTGCGGACGTGCCGCGCCTGCTGCGGCGGGCCCTGGCTTCGCCCCAGCACACCTGGCGCGACTTCCTGCGGCAGATGACCGCCACGGTCGATCAGCAAGGCCACTGGCGCGGAGAACTCCACATCCGGCGCGCCGATGGCACCACCTTTGACGCCAGCGTGCTCAGCACCCGCGTCACGGCCCCTAGCGGCCAACAGCTCGGCTATGTGAGCGTGCTGCACGACATCAGCCAGGACAAAGCGCTCCAGGCCCAGCGCGACCGCTTCATCGCCAATGCCTCGCACGAGCTCCGCACCCCGCTGGCCAACTTCAAAACGCGTCTCTACCTGCTGCACAAGCGCCCCCAGGACCTGAGCAAACATCTCTCCGTGATGGAAGAAGTGGCAGACCAGATGACCCGCCTGGTGCAGGATTTGCTGGATGTCTCCCGCTTTGAGCGCGGCGTGATTCAGCTCAATCGCGAGCCGCTGGCGCTGCCAGAGGTGGTGATGCAGGTGGTGGAACAGCACATGCCAGAAGCCCACGCCCGGCAAATCCGTTTGCTGGCCAGCCTGCCCGCAACCCCGCTGGAGGTTGCCGCCGACCGAACCCGGCTGGTGCAGGTGCTCACCAATCTGTTGTTCAACGCCCTGACCTACACTGGGCCGGGTGGCCAGGTGCGCGTCGAACTCACCGCGCCAGACGCCACACATGTTTTGTTAGCGGTTGAAGATACGGGCATCGGCATTGCGCCAGAACTCATCAGCGAGGTGTTTAAGCCCTTCTTTCGGGCGGTGGAAGGCACCACACGCGGCACCGGGCTGGGCCTGACCATCACCCGCGAGATTGTGGAACTGCACGGCGGCAGCATCAGCGTGCAAAGCCAGCTGGCCAGGGCAGCCGCTTTGAGGTGCGCCTGCCCCGCCTGCCGCGTGGCCAGGCCGAACAGCGCTAACAATAGCCCATCTCGTTAAAGAAACCCCAGGCCCCGGCAACATCCTGGCAGAACTCGATGTTCAGGCCCACCTGCTGGCTGAGCACTTGCCCCACAAAACGCAGATAGCGGTCAGTGGTCACCAGCACAAGCGTGCCCTGCTGCTGGTGGCGGATGCTGCGGCTGTGCAGCAGCAACTCCAGCAGATTGTCTGGCAGGCCGCCACTGCGGAGAAATCCAGCACGCAATGCAGGGGTAAGGCGGCCTGGTCCATCCACTGGGCCACCGCCTCCAGCCCATCCTCAAACTCTGCCACGCTGACGTCTGCCCCAAATAACAGGGCGATCAAGCGAGGGTTACGTTTCCAGGGGTAATCCAGCTGAACCACCATTGGCCTCGCCCCCTCCAGAACATTAAGTGCATTTTACTTTTGGCTGATTATAGCATAGCCAGCGCTATTTCCAGCCATCTTGCATGGGTCACCGCCCGCCAAATTTGCTGCCAGAGGGCGGTTTTCGCTACAATGGAAAGGTGAACAGGTGGGCCTGGCCCACCCTGACTCACGCTTTCCCCCTCTCCCTGGCAAGTCAGAAAGGAGCGACTGGTGATTCAATGAACGGGCATGAAGACGAAGTAGCATTGTTTATCGACTTTGAAAACATTCACACCTCCATCAAAAACAGCGACCTAAACGTTCAATATGTCGATTGGCGGGTGCTGCTGGATGAGCTGGAGCGCTTTGGGCGCATTGCTATCCGCCGTGCCTACACCGACTGGGCAGAATATGCCCGGCATCAGAACAGCCTGGCCCGCTTTGGCATCGAGACCAAGAATGCCTTTGGGCGGGGCAAAAATGTTTCGGATATCTTCCTGGCGGTCGAGGCGATGGAAGTGCTGCATTCCCACCCAGAAATCGGCACCTTCATCCTGGTTTCAGGCGATGGCGACTTTGCCGTGCTGGTGCACCGCCTGCGCAACTACCACAAGCGGGTGATTGGCGTGGGGCTGCATGGCACCAGCTCGCAAGGGCTGGTGGAAGCCTGCGACGACTTTATTTTCTACGATGAAGTCTACCGCCGGGTCAAAGGCACCCTTCCAGAATCGCCGCCGCTGCTGCCTGCGCCCCCCGAAGAACGCCTGCCCCGCCGGGCGGCCTCCCTGCAAAATCGCCGCCCAGAACGCAGCGCCCCCCCAGAGCGCAGCGCCCCGGCTAACAGTGCTGGCAACGGGCGCAACGACCGCGCCCCGCGTGCCGCCCTCCCCGCAGAAGGGCTCTCCCGCCTGAAGGCGCAACTGCTGGAAGCCCTGCCCGAAGACGGCGGTTGGATCAATGGCGCCACGCTCATCTATCGCCTGCGCGGGCTTAACCGCACCTTTGACCGCGAAATGCGCGAACAGGGCTACGACCGCTTCCGCGCCTTTCTGGAAGCCAGCCACGACCTGGTCGAGCTCCGCAGCGCGCCCGGCAAAGGCCACATGGAAGCCCGGCGTCGTGGGTTATTTGAAGAAGCCGAGCCGCTCTCGGCTGCGCCGCCGCCCCCCGCCGAGGAAGAAGAACCCAGCAACACGGTGGAGTATTACCTGAACGTGCTGGAGCAGCTCAACCCGCGCCTGACGCCCAGCCCACACCGGCCCAACATCATCCTCAAGATTTTTCCAGGTGATGGAGCAGCACAGCCCGCCCACCCTCAACGCGCTTAAGGCGGCTTCCATCGAAGCCCTGCAGCCCTATCCTCACATTGATAGCAGCCTGGTGGAAGAGATCATCCATCAGCTCTACCACACCTATTCCTTTGAGTTTGAGCGCGTGCCGGATGTGCCGCAGTGGGACCGTCCCTGCCGTTTTCAGCCGCACATCAAGCGCGGGATAGACCTGCTGGACAATTGCGACCTGGGTTTGCTCAAGCGGCTGCGGCGGGGCTTGCCAGATGACGTGACGTTTGACCCACAAACCGTGGCTATCATCTTGTATGGAACGCAGGACGATGCGCGCGTGATGGAGCGCACGCACCAACTGTTGGAGAAACTGGCAGCAGAGACCCCCTAGCCCCTGCTGGGTGTGAATGCCTTTCACGATCTAAAGCGGTCAGCCCGGGTTGGTGGGCTGGCCGTTTTTTGCATGCCCTGGCTTTGGCAAGCCCAGGTAGTCTTTGCTATACTACACGGCGGCGTCCTGATCAAGCGAGTTTTATAGCAGGAAATACGATGAGCAATGCACTGCCCACCAACCAGACCATCACCGGTATCCGCCAGGACCAAGCGACCGTCACGCCGGATGGCCAACCGCTGGCCAAGGTTCCACATGGCGTGACCTTTCGCCCACTGACCACCCATGTGGATGACCGGGGGAATGTGTGCGAGATGTACGACCCGCGCTGGGGCTGGCACCCGGAACCTCTGGTGTTCACCTACTTCTACACCATTCGGCCTGGCGTCATCAAGGGCTGGGCCATGCACAAGCGCCACGAAGACCGCTACTTCATCATGTTTGGCGAGATGGAAGTGGTGCTTTATGACGCCCGCGAGGACTCGCCCACCTTTGGCCTGGTCTCCAAAATCTACCTGAGCGAGTTCAACCGCCGTCTGATGAACATCCCGAGGGGTGTCTGGCATGCGGACCGCAACGTGGGCAGCAAGGATGTGGTCGTGGTCAACTTCCCGACCATCCCCTACGACCACCACGACCCGGATAAATATCGCCTGCCGCCGGACACAGACCAGATTCCCTACAAATTTGATAACCCGGTCGGTTGGTAGGGCAGGGCATGGCTGCGCCACGCGTTAGCATCATCCTGCCCACGCACAACCGCCCAGAAACGCTGGTCTACGCCCTCCACTCTGTGCTGGCCCAGACCGAGCGCGATTTTGAGCTGTTCGTGGTGGGCGATGGCTGCACCGACCATACCGGCGACGTGGTGAGCCAGTTTGCCGCACAGGATGACCGCGTGCGCTGGCTGGACCTGCCCAAAGCGCTGGGCTATGGCTATGCCAACCGCAACATCGCGCTGCGCCAGGCGCGCGCGCCCTACATCGCCTACCTGGCCCACGATGACGTGTGGACACCTGACCACCTGGAACTGCTCTGCAGCGCCCTGGAAGCGCACCAGGCCGAACTCGTGCATGGGCAGGTATGGAACGTGAGCGAAACAGCGGTTATACGGACCAGCTACCAGGCCCTGCACCTGGAATATTGGCGCGAACGCTTTCTGGCCAGGCAATTCTTTACGCCCATGTGCACGATGATGCACACCCGCGACTGCCTGGAGCGCTACGGTTACTGGGACGAGACGCTGCCCAAAGGCGGCGACCGCGAGCTTTGGGAGCGGATTGTGCGCCAAACGCCACGCATCGCCACCGCAGGTGCCTTCACCAGCTTCAACTTCGTTTCCCCGGCCCGGCGGGGCACCGCCGCCACGCAGGGCGGCAGCTATCACTGGGAAGAGTGCCTGCAAGA
>JAAUUD010000075.1 GCA_012031655.1 Anaerolineae bacterium
GCCCAGGTCCGGCAGTGGCCAGAACAGGCGGTACGCTGGCAAACAGCCCACCGTTAAAGCCCGCCTTGCCCAGCCAATAGGCGCCCAACGCCAGAGATCCCCGCACGATCATGATGCCGCAGCAATCTCCAGGTTGCCCCCCCTAAGATGAGCCACGTCAGCGCCAGAGGAGCCGCAGCAAACCGGACCAAGCCCTCTGGCGGGCGGCTGGCAGAGGCGCGCCCCTCCTCTGGAAAGCCTGTGGGTTCATCCGTGCGGAACAAGCGCGGTAACCCCGCGTCGTCCAGGGTGGCCCAGGCGGCGCCCTCGCCCTGGAGGGCAATGGGGCTGGCGGTCACTGGTGGGCCGGGCCAGCGCTGGCGCACCTGCCAGGCGCCATCCACCCACCCGATGTGTAGCGCTCGCCAGCTTCCGCGTTGCCAGGCGGCGATAGTCAGGCTGTTTCCGTGTGGCATGGCCCAGCGTAATGGAGGATTATCCGGCAGGCGCAAGTCCAGGAGTTCCTGCGTGCCGTTTGGTAGCAGGTGCGCGCCTGTATATTGTTCGACATCTGGCTGGGCTGGCGCTGCCCAGCCCCACAACACCAACCAGCCGCTGTCGGTCGGCAACAGATTCAAGCTGCTCAGTTCAGCACCCTCTGGCAAGGCGAAATCGTTCACGGCTTGCACGTTTTCTGGCAGGGCGCGCGGGGCAGCCCGGTTCAGGGTGGCGACGTAAAGCTGCTGCTGGCTGCCCCAGGCGATCCTGACCTGATTGGCCTGTTGGCCAAGAGCCACCGCTCTGGCGCCAGGCGCGAGTTCGCTGGCCGGGCGTGGGCGCGCCAGCCGATCCACCAGGGTATAAAACAAGCGCCCCTCTGCGATCCAGGCCACGTGCAGCCGCTCGGCTGGGTCTGCAAGAGCGCTAAAGGTGCTCACCGGGCCAGCATGAACACGGATTGGGGCGCTGATCTGTTGTCCATCCGCCGCGAGTTGAGCGCTCCAGAAGGCATCTGGGGTTCTCCAGAGCAGCACCACCTGCCCGGCACTGCGGAAAGCCATAAACTGAAGCGGCGTGCCGCGTAGCCAGTCGTGGTGTTGTGCTTCGCTCGCTGGCCGGGGCTGCGTCACCAGGGCGTCTGCTTCCAGGGGGCGGTAGATGAGCAACCCAGGCAACCAAACCGGCGCTTGCAAGGGGTGCGTCAGCGGTGCAGGCCCCATGGCGGGCGTTTCCGGGCCAGGTGTGGCGCTGGAAACCTGCCAGGCACACAGCAAGCACCCCAGCGCCACCGTTAAGACGCTCAACACACGCGCTTGATACGAAAGGCTAATCGCCATGGCCTGTGTTCTGGGATACAATGCGAGTACTCATCCTATCATAGTAGCATTCCGGCATGAAAAACCAGAGACCGCCCACTTAACTCAACAATCCTCCTCCATCTCTCCGCCTATGCCACAACTCACCCCAGCTACGGGGGCTTCATCCAGAGATTCAAGTCCCTGGCGCCTGGTTTTACAGGTGAGCGGCCAGGGACATGCAACTTTGGGAGTGGAACTCGCTGACCAGGTGGTGCTGGGGCGTGCCTTCGAAGCCGAGGCGCCCGGCCAGGTGGTGGAACTGGCCCCGCATGGCGCAGAAATTTGTGGTGTTTCCAGGCGGCATGCGCGCATCCACCAGGAAGGCGAAGCGCTCTACGTCACGGACCTCAAAAGCACCAACGGGACTCGCCTAAACGGCTATCGCCTGGAACCGGGCCACGGCTACTGCCTGCGCGATGGGGACGAAGTAGAACTCGGCAAGCTGCGTATTATTGTGCGCTTTGTGCGGAGTCCGCGCTTGGGAAGGCCAGGCGCTGATGCATCTCAAACTGTTTCACCGTCACCCGATAATGCAGTCTCCTGAGCACTTCCCAGGCCGGGCTGTTGCTGGGTAAATTGATGTAGCTCCCCTGTGCCTCTGGGTTTTGCTGATGGAGGTGAACAATAAGCGCCTCCAATGCTGCGGAGTGGTCCGAGGCACAGGCCATGTCCATCCAGCGGATGACCTCTCGGTAAAACCACCCCACAGCATAGGCCACAACCTGTTCCCCCAGACGTATTACCACGCCATTCATGCTGTCCCGTAGGGCATACAGCGATTCAAGCTGGCGTTGCCAGGGGTTGGGTGCGGGGTGAAAAACAGAGTGATAGATCAGCGCTTGCCCGCTAGAGACGCCCTCCAGAGAAAAGGGCGAGGCTGGCACCTGCGGAAGGTTACCCGTGCTCTCAACGGTTAGCAGTTCGCGTTCTGTCCAGAACCCCAGTTTTTTGTAGAGCGTGTAGGCTGGGATGTTCCCCTGAATCACTTCGAGCTGTACGCCCCTCAGGCCGTTTCGTGCTGCCTGGTCCAGCAAGGCATACATCAGGCGCTTGCCAATGCCCTGGCCCCGAAAGCCCGGGATCACGCCTAGTCCGCCAATCCAACCCTGCGTGCGACGACGAGCCAGCATCCCCACACCCACCAGTGACCATTCGGGCGGCGGGCCACCCGCGAGGCACGCCAGGTCAATGTTATCGCGCTCGATGAGGTGCTGCATGGCGTGGGCTTCCATATGTAGCGGCACCGCATAATCCCGATAGGCGGCGTTAAAGAGCGCTACAAAGTCCGAAAATGGCACGTCAGCGGCGGGCGAAAGGTCAATTTCCATGGGAGAAGGCGTCCAGTCTGTTGTCGCTCATCGAGTTCCCACTATAATAAGCCCAGGTAAATGGTTTCGGGACGTTTTTTTTCCAATTGGGATAACTTGGGATACCATGCCAGTTCGACGTTTATCCCGCAGCCTCATGAACCGCCTGCTGGGCGGTGTGGCGGGTGGGTTGGGAAGTTTTTTGGGCATTAACGCCTGGTGGGTGCGGGGCGCCTTTGTGGCGCTGGCCCTGTTCAGCCCCTTGGTGAGTGTGTTGCTGTACCTGGCGCTCTGGTTGGCGTTACCGCAGCAGAGCATCTACGAACTGCCCCCCGGCGACCCATGGGGCACGGTCATAGCAGCGCCGAAACGCTCATCCTGCTGGGTAGTGCGGTTGTCCTGTTGGGGGTAGCGGCGTTGGGCGTGAGCCTGGGCCTGCTGGAAGACCTGCGCAGCGATGTTCTTCTGCCCTTTGCCGTGATTGCGGTGGGAATTGTCCTCTTTGCGCAGCAGTTGAGGAAACCCTCATGAACACGGCTTCACGTCGCTTGATGTACCCCTTGCTCATCATTGCGGTGGGGGTGGCACTTTTGCTGCTGGCCGCCGACCTTTTGCCAGAGGGCGTGCGCGACCTGATGGAACGCGGCTGGGCGGCGTTGCCGGTGGTCATTGGCCTGGACTTGCTGCTGGCCAACCGACTACGCTGGCGGGGACAGCGCCTGCCCAGCAGTTGGATGGCACTGCTCTTGACCAGTGCCTTGCTGCTGGGGGTCATCGCCTATGCCTACCAGAGCCAGGCGGATGAACTGCGTGACGATTATCAGGAAGTGCTGGAGCCTATCCCGCTGGGCGAGCACATCCAGGGGGTCAATGTGCAGGTGCAGGTGCTTTCGACAGCGCTTTTTGTGCAGCATTCCCCGGCTTTTGAACGGGTGATTGGCACGCGCTTTGCCGGGAGCGAAGCCAGCGAAGTGCGCATTGCAGCGCAGGAAGACGAAAACGCCCTCGTAACGCTTTCGGTTCAGGAGCGCCGTCCAGACTGGCTGCCTCGCCTGACGGAGGTTGGCCGGGGAAGCTTGCAGGTCACGGTGCCGGTGGGGGTGCCGCTCAATAATCTGGATGTCGCCAACCGGGCAGGGGCCATCACGCTGGATTTGCAAGCGGTGCAGGTTTCGCGCCTGAGCGTGAGTAGCGGTAGCGGTGATACCGAACTTTACATGCCGCTGGAAGGCACCCTGATTGGCGATATTCGGCTGGCTGAAGGCAATTTGCTGATCGTCATCCGTCCGGAAGTGCGCCTGCGGATCGAAAATTCCCCCGAAACGGTGGAAGTCAACCCCAACAATTACCGTGCCCTGGTGGGCGGCATCACAGAGTCCATCACGGTGATGGGCGCGGAATATGACATGATCCTGACCCTGGATATGCCGAACGGCACCCTGACTATTGTATCTCCGGAGGAGCTGAATCGGTGAACTGGCGTTTGCACATCTCCAACCAACCGCTCCGCCGTGTGAACCTGCTACCAGGCAATCAGCCCCAGGTGGCCGTCACCGAAACGCGCACGCGTGTCCGCTTCTATGATGCGGCCAGCGGTGCCCACTACAGCGACCTGGAGCTGGATGTAGACCTGCTGGACCGCGATGAACCTGCCGAACGCCGGGCTGGCCTGCAACAACTGCGCGCCCCCAACCAGGCCTATTTGCCCTTGCTGGAATTTGGTTCCAGCTACCTCTACACCTCCAACGATGGCCAGTTGCACCTCATCCACGACCAACACGCCGGGATTAGCCTGGAAGTGGATGACGATATCATCCCGCTGGATGTGGGCAGCGATAGCGAAGTATTACTGGTGGCGTTGGAGCGTGAGCTGGGCACGATTGCCGCGCTGACGGGCGACCAGCGCTTGCATATCTTTCAACAACAGACCCGACAGAGCACTTTTTCGCTGGGAGACACCGCCGTGCTGAACTGCTTTCTGGTGAACGGCGGCAGCCAGTTGGTGCTGGTGGAACCCGACCGTTTGCGATTGCTGGATACCACAGGGAAAACGCTGCTCACCCAGTCTATTCACTACGCCATCGGGTTGGCGGCAATTTCCTCCAATGGCAACTGGTTGGTGGTGAGCGATGCCGAATATCAGCTATTGCGCTTATACAACTATGAACTGGTGCCCGTCCGCCAGCAGCACGCCATCGATTTGCTGATGGAAGCGCGACAGCTTCAGCTCTTTGCCAACTACCCGGCGGATTTTGCGCCAATCTCGGCGCTGGACATCACCAACAGCGGCCTGATTGCCTTTGCGCTGGGAGGGACGCTCTGTGTAACGCACACCGAGCGCCTGACGGCTCTGCCCCAGCCGCGCCGTTTACTCTAGCCTTTGGTGCCCCGATATGCTTCCAGGTTGACGATACCCACAAACGGCAGGTTCCGAAACTTCTCGTCCAGGTCCAGCCCATAGCCAAAAACAAACTCATTCGGGATCTCGAAGCCGAGATATTTGATGGTGATATCAATTTCGCGGCGGCTGGGCTTGCTCAGCAAGGTGCAGATACCCAACGAAGACGGGCGGCGGGCTTCTAGCTGGCGTGTGATGTAGGCCAGCGTGTGGCCGCTGTCGATGATATCTTCCACGATCAGCACATGTTTATCGCGGATATCCAGCGCCAGGTCCATCAGAATCCGGACGTGGCCGCTGCTCTCGCGCTTGCCAACCCCATAGCTCGAGACGGCCATAAACTCGATGGTATGCGGCAGGGTGATGTGACGCATCAGGTCGCACATAAAGAGCACCCCACCCTTAAGGATGCACACCAGGATTAACTCTCCCTGGCCCTGATAGTCCGTGGAAATTTGCGTGCCCAGTTCTGCAATGCGGGCTTGCAGGGTGGCTTCATCCAGCAGGACACGTGCCAGATATGGCTGATAGGCTGGTTCCATGTTGTTTGCCCTCTGCTTGCGCCCTGGCTAATCCAGCGCCAGGCAGCTACCTAGTGACGGGGATCGCCCGCCTGTAACACACTGGGAAAACCATACCAGGCCCCACTATCATTACGCAAGGCCAGCAACCAGTCTTCCACGAGCGCTTGCAGGGCCTGGGTAAGCTGAATATCGAGATAGATGCGGGCGCAAGTGGCCTGAGCGGTGCTAATGCGCTGACGCACGGCTTCTTGCTCAGCAGCAGAAAGCGCTACCCCAGCCTGGCAGGACGCCTCAAACAGCATTTGGGGGTCCAGCAATAGATAGTGATCAAACTCGACCTGGCTGGGGAAGGACTGGATCAGCACGGGGGTTGGGGGGAGCCAGCCTGGCCAATCAAGGCATTCTGGCGCACCGCAAAGTAGTCGCGCCGCAACCCCAACAGGCGCTCATGAAAATCGTCCGCCAGGGTCCCCAGAAATTCCAAAGGGGGCGGAGACTGGGCAATTTGCGCTTCTAAAAAGGTTTGCAAGGGGAGGCTATCGCCCGCTGCCAGAGATTGATCATAAAGTTCCAGGGCTTGTTGGCGGAGGCTAGCGTGGGGGTCCACGTGGTTAGGGTTCATACTCGGCTTCTCGGGGGCAGAGTTTGCGCAATAATCAAAAAGTAAAAAATAACCGGTGTGATGGCCATCATCCCAGGTGGGTTGCAGGGCGTAATTGCCAATTAACTCCAGGCTTTCGACCTTGTAGGAACGCGCCGGCGTGAGCACCAGTAGGTTTTCGGGTGCGTGGGCCATCCCCATGTTATGGTGCCCACCGCGACACTCTACACATGGGCAAGCTTCGCGCAGATGGCTGAGCGGATAAATACAACGCTGCCCATCTTGCCAATCAATGGTCAGGGTCCCCTGCTCGCGGTCCAGGGTAATGTTGGTGGGGCGTGTCATGCACCGGCCTCAAGCTGTTGGGCTTGCTCTATCCAGGACTGAATTCTGTCTACCGAGATCCCGCGCACGTTGCTCAGGGCTTCCAGCAGGGTTTGTGGGTTTGCACTGGCCAGGGCCGCATAAGTGCGGATGCCCGCTGCATGCATTGCTTGCTCGGTTTTGGGGCCAATCCCCGGGATGCGTGTCAGATCATCCGGGGCGGTGGACTCGTCAATCGGCATTGGCTCCGGGGCGACTGGCGCTTCGCCAGAGGCAGGCGCCGTTGCGTCAGGTTCAGGCGCCGCTTCAGCCGCCGTGTGCAAGGTCTGTTGCTCGGCGGCATCGAGTGTCTTTGAGAGAGAACAATTTGCACCGGCCCAGAGGTTGTTGCTTCTGGGGCTGGGTCGGTGGGCCGGGGGCGAGGCGGGAACGCCGCGCCTCGGCTTGCTTGAGCCAGTAGCCCACAGCCACGCTACCAACAAGCCCTGCCGAAAAATAAATGAACGCGCGCGTGATCTTCATGCTTGCTCTTGCCACATTTGTCATCCTTTAGATTGTATGTCGCCAGTTCCTTCCTGTCAAAAGGGCATTCGTTAGGATGCCTGGCACATTAACCACAAGCCCGGCGAGAAATTGATTATTTTTTCACTATGAGTAGCTGCAAAGTATAGTATAATCTTCATGTTACACGGTTCATTTCGGTTGGCTATACACCCCCATTAACAGAACTCTTGCGCTGAGTTGGTGAGGACGTGTGTCCAGGGACAATTTATGAAGCTACAAACGCTGGTTCAGCATGCCTATGAGGCTTCTTTGCAAGCCATCGAAGGCTCAAAGTTACTCCTGCTCCACCCCGAGAGTCGCTATCGCTCTATGGTGGTGGCTAGGTTTTTGATAGACTCTCCACGCCCCGTCTTCTACTATGCCATGGGGCCCTATGATATCAACTTATCGGCCTTTGTCTCTGGTTTTGCCCACGACCTAGCCGACCAAAACCCGCTATTTGGGCGACGGCTCAATCAGATGGGTATTGATGCGCACAGCGAACGCCAGAGCGAACTGCTGAGCGCCTTGCTGGAAGACCTGGCCAGCGCAAGCCGCGAGCCTTATTTCTTGATTCTGGATGAATATGATGCCTGCGATACGGCCAATGATGTCCAGGCTTTTCTGGAGCAGGTTTTTTTGAACTTGCCAGAGCATTGCCAGGTGATCATCAACAGCCGCACGATGCCGCGCCTGCCCTGGGCAGCGCTGGTTGCCCAACACCATGCTGTCCTGCTGCGCGATACGGAAGTGACGCTCCATGATCCATTCCGTACGCAAACGCAAGAGGCGCTCGCCCACCTCTCTATTCAGGGTCTGGGCATCGAGAATGTGACTAAAGATGACCAGCTAGTGGAAAACTGGGAAGGCCACCTGCCGCGTTTGCTGCTGGTGTTTGCACTGGAACGCCCCGTCGTAACACGGGCTGAGATCTGCCAGGCCTTTTGGCTGGAGTTGGATAGTGACCAGGCGGTGAACGTGTTCCACGTCACCAAACGGCGCTTGCACAAGGCCCTGGATTTCGATGTGCTGGTTCATCAGGATGGCTACTACCAGGTTAACCCCAGGGTTGTGGTGGATTATGACATCCATCAGTTTGTGGAAGCCTTGCTGGAAGCACGCTCAGTGCCGCCAGAGGCTGCCGAAACTGCCTGGCAGCGTGTTGTGGAGCTTTATAGTGGGCCGTTTCTGCAAAACCACAACGAAGCTTGGATCGAAACCCAGCGCCGCGCTTACCGTGCGGGCTATCTGGAAGCCATGATTTCGATTGCACGCCTACGGCTTCAGAGCGAGCGCCCAGAGTTGGCCCTGCGCATTTTGCTCCAAGCCACCACAGAAGATGCCGAAGTAGAGGAACTCCACCGCGAGATTATGCGCATTTACGCGCAATTGGGGCGCCGTAGCGAAGCTGCCGCGCACTATCAGGCACTGGTCGAGGCCTTGCGGCTGCGCCGGATTGAACCGGAGCCGGAAACGCAGGTTCTCTACCAGAGCTTGATGGAATGAGGGCAAGCCGGTTGGATTATGGCTAGCCGCACTGGCCACGCTATGCCATAATCAACCAGAGAAAAGGTGAGGAAAGCCCTGCGTGGAGATTGCAGAACGCCTTAAGCAAGCTGGATATAAATACACCACACCTCGCCGTGTGGTGGCGCTGGTTCTGGAAACCAACACCCAGGCCTATCTCTCTGCGAATGCCATCTGGGAGCGAGTCCACCAGCAAGACCCGCACATCGGTCGGATGTCGGTGTACCGCACTTTGGATCTCTTTACACGTCTGGGTTATGTGCGGCCCATGTTGCAGCCCTTCGCCGACGCGCGCAACGAAACCGTCTATGGGCTGGTGCAGGATGGCCACCATCATCGGCTGGTCTGCCAGAATTGCAACCGAGTCATCCAGTTTGAAGATTGTGGGCTGGAAAACCTGATGGCTGCCCTGGAGGAACGCTATCAGTGCCACATTCAGGGCCATCTGCTGGAGTTCTTTGGGCTGTGCCAGGTCTGTTTGGTCGCGGCTTCGGCACGCTAACGTTACCTGAAGGGACAGAGGACGCATGTTGCAGCTCGCTGTGCAAGGGGATCACTGGTCTGGTAAGGGCATTGAGCTAAACATCAGTTTTGACGATACCTTGCGCGATTATCAGTGGGAGCGCCTCATGAAAACCTTGTGGGGCCTGCCCCAGGTGAGCGGACCCTATGCCACGCGCTATTCCCCGGGTGCCCCGAACCCGAAAAGCAACCTATTCGCGTCCCCGAACCCACCGATGCCTACACAGCCTTTGCAACACTGGAATTTGGGCCGCAGGTACGGGCCGGAATCCAGGTCATGATCACGCGCTCGCTGTTTGAGTGTATTTCTTTGGTGGTGCCGACCGGGATGTTTGAGGGTGTTACTGCCGAACCGGCCAATCCTGGGCGCCTGGCGATCGAACAAGCCTACTTTAAATTGGCGCTGGAGCTGTACAAAACAACGGCGTTCTCCATCGCCACGCTGGGCGTAGAGCGTGGGTGCCAGTTGCTGCTAGAAATGATCGCTAACCCGCAGGAACGCGACTCCTTCTTGAAGACGGGTAACTTTCTGGCCAGTGACGATGCCCTGGGCGCCTTGCGGACCCAACCGCGCACCTACCAGGAAGTGATGCCGGCCTTGCGCTGGTGCCCGCCCGCCGAGGCCACGGTTCCCTAACCCTGGGGCGGAACCAGCTCCAACCGGTAGCCTCGCCCGCGCACCGTCCGCAAACGTGTGGGCTTGTTCGGGTTTTCCTCAATAGCTTGTCGAATCCAGCGGATGTGAACATCCAGCGTGCGCGTATCGCCCATGTAATCGGTCTGCCAGACTTCGCGCATGAGGGTCTGGCGCTCCACCAGTTCGTTGGGGTGGCGCATAAAGATCGCCAGCAGAGCCGCCACTTTAGGCGTCAGTTTCTGTTCGCCACTTCCCAACATCAGCAAGCCCTTATTCAGGTTCAGCTGAAGGTCCCCGGCTTGCAGGATGGTCTCCGCGCTGGCCGGCAGATAGCGCTTGATGCGGTTGTGCAGCTTACGAAAAGTAAAAGGCAGGTAGAGCAACTCGGTGGCGGGGCTGCGTTCTTCGGGGTCAGGGGTGGGCGGCCCGGCTTTGATGTGGATGATGGGCAGGCTCACCAGTTCTTCGCGCAGGGCGCTACAGATGCGGTCGCCGGAGGTCCGTAGGGAGGCGGCATCCAGCACACAAATATCAGGCGTGTTTGCCCGTGCCACCGCCACCGCCGAGCGCCCGGTGTGGGCCTTCAGAACCTGGTAGTGCTTGCTCAAGGCCCACTCGTAGGAGGTGCCATTAGAACGCTCACTTTCGAGCAGCAAGACTGTGGTCAAGGGTCGACCTCGTTACGTTAAAAGAATTTAGGGGCCTGCGTATTATACCAGGAAACGACGACTATCTGAAGCAGCAATTGCACAAAAAGGGACGCCAGGCGAAAACCAGGGTAGCCAGGCGTCCTGGTCCGCTGCGTTTAAATCTGCTTTCCTGCTCCACCTCGATAGCGCGCAGGACCTTCGCCAGGCCCACTGCTACATCGCCCTTGATGTGCAGGTGAACCACCGGGCGCTCCTTCTGGCGGATAGCGCGCAGGTCACCCAGGGCCTGGGCCTGCTTCAGCGTGCCGAAGGTGTAGCCCTTACCCGGGATGGGTAGGTCCTGGCGGTCTTCGGCAGTGATAAAGATAAACAGCCCGGTTTCTGGCCCGCCTTTGTGCATTTGCCCGGTCAGGTGCAGGTAGCGTGGACCGTAGCCCAGGGTCACGGCACGTGTGGTGGCGTGGCGCAAACGGCGCTGGATGTTGTGCAGCAGGGCGTCGGTTTCGGGCTCTGGGTTCAGGTAGGCCAGCAGCGCAATATAGTCGCCTGAGCGGGCAAAGCTGATGTGCGCGGCCAGCATGCCGCTTAGCCCGGTGAGGCTGTAGTTGCGCTGGGCGCAGATTTTCTCCAGGATTTCGCCCATGGACTCGTTAATGTAGAGTTCCACATCATCTTCAACCAGATAAGGCGCGCTGGTGGGCAGCTTGCCGTGGGTTTCGGCATAGCTGAGCAAGTCCTGGGTGTGGGTTTTACTGGTGCGGGTGTCGGGTTCGTCAAAGGGGTTGACGCCCAACAGGTGCCCGGCCACAACCACGGCATAGGCCCACCGCAGAAACTCCCCGCCCACATCGTAAACCTCGCGCACATTGAGCGTGAGCACCGGGTGCCCGGCTTCCCAGAGCGCACGCACGGCTGCGTCCTGTTCCGGCGCAGTTTCATCCAGGCGCAGGTAGACAATGGCACGGTCATCATCGTAATCGTGGGGCAGGCCAACGGTGCCGCTATTCACCGCGATGATGCCACGGCCTTCTTTACCCAGGCTGGCGGCCACCAGTTGCTCGGCCCAGGCACAAAGGCGTCCAGCTCTGGCGAGGTCAGCAGCACCAGTTTATCCAGCCCATGTTGGGCCAGGTGGCCTAAATAGGCTCCCAGCCAGATGCCCGGGTGCCCGGTTTCGGGGATAACGGACCGCATCGCGTTGAGCATCCGCTCGGCGCTGGCCAAAAGGCGCGGCAAGTCCAGGCCCATCAGCGCAGCCGGGACCAGGCCAAAGTAGCTCATGGCGGCATAGCGTCCGCCCATGTTCGGCGGATTGAGGAATAAATCGCGGTAGCCATGCGCTTCGGCGTGCTCCGCGAGTGGCGAAGCGGGGTCGGTGATGGCCATAAAATGCTGCCCGGCCTGCTCGCTACCGAACCTGGAGACAACCAATTGATAGAAATAGCCGCTGGCCGCGTCTGTTTCCACCGTAGACCCCGACTTCCCAGCGATGATGAACAGGGTTCGGGCCAGGTCCAGTTGCGCCTCTATCGCCTGGATGCGTGCAGGGTCGCTGCTATCCAGCAAAATGAGCGCTGGATAGCCCGCTTGCTGGCCAAAGGTGCCCATCAGCACCTCCGCCAACCAGC
>JAAUUD010000076.1 GCA_012031655.1 Anaerolineae bacterium
CCCAGGTCGTCGCCCTCGCGCCGGGGGCAGCCCTGGCGGCCCAGGGGCAGGCCTGGATCACCATGCTGGCCGGGCTGCTGGCGATCGTAGGCCACAGCAAATCGGTGTGGATTGGCTTTACCGGCGGCAAGTCGGCCGCCTCGGGGCTGGGGGTGCTGCTGGGCCTGACCTGGCCGGTGGCCCTGGGGGCGGCGATGGACCTGCTGCCGCCGGAAATCCGGGTGTTTGGCGTGGAACCGCTCGAAATTGACTGGGAAGTGGGCCTGAGCGCGCCGCTGGCCGCTGTTGTGCCGGAAGTCGCCGCCGCAATTGCCGCTTACCTGACACATGACGCCGCAAAAGAGGCCGCCTCTCACTAGCCGGGAGGCGGGCTGCACAGCGATACTGAACCGTAAACCCTTCTAGCCATCGGAGAAGCCATCATGTGCCTGGCTGTACCGGGACAAATCATTGAAATCACCAACGAAGACGACCTGATGCGCACCGGGCGCGTGAGCTTCGGCGGCATCGTGCGCGAGGTCAACCTGGCCTACACGCCCGAAGCCCGCCTGGGCGATTATGTGCTGGTGCATGTCGGCTTTGCGCTGAACACGGTTGATGAAGCCGAAGCGCAGGAGGTCTTCCGCTACCTGGAGCAGATGGGCGAGCTGGACGAACTCAACGAAGCGCCGCCTTCGCCCTGAGCGCAAACAGGAAATCGGGCCTGGCGCAAGGGCGCCAGGAATGGGTAGAGTAGACCCCAACCCTGGCGGAAAGGACCCCTGATGAGCCCACCGATTTCCTTTGACCCCACCCCGCCCCTCGCCAACCCGGCGCTGGTGCGGGCCATGAAAGCCCTGGCGATTGGCGACAACCCCGCACGCGCGCCATGCTTTATGATGCCTTGCTGGAGAGCACCCTGCTCATCCCCACGCAATCGCTGCCACCGGAGACCGAAGGCGAGGTCGAGCTCCCGGCGCAAAGCAGCCTTGGCGTGCTGATGGCGCAGTTGCCCGATGGCCGTGCCGCGCTGATCTCCTTCACCGACGAAGCCGCGCTGATCCAATGGCGGCGCGAAGGCCACCCCTACATCGCGCTGCCCACGCGCCACTTCTTCCCCATGGCGGTCGAAAACCAGATTGCCGTGCTGATCATCAACCCGGCGGGGCCTGTAAGCGGGCAGCTCACCGACCAGGAGATGCGCGCGCTGGCCCAGGGCTTGCACCCCGGCACGCCAGATGCGGTGGAAGCCCACCACCTGGTGGCGCAGCAGGAAGTGCAGGTGGCCGCCGCCGAACCCGGCGACATGCCCTCCGCCAATACGCTGGGGCACCTGCGGCACATCCTGCAATGGCACCCCAATGTGCAGGCGGTTTATGTCTTCTGGGTGCGGGTGGGCGAAGGCGACCCCGAACTGGCCGCCGGGCTGTTGTTCGGCCCCATGCCAGACCCCAGCGCGCTCGACCAGCAGATGCGGCAGATCGTGGCGGCCATTTCCCCGGCCCTTGACCACGACCGTGAACTGCATTTTGTGGCCCTGCACGGGGGGTGGCTGCCCAGCGTGCAGGCGGTAGGAACGCTGGTCTATCACCCGACGGGCGACCCGCCCCAGGGATAACGCCCCTCTTTTTTTGGGAGAATCAAACCGATGTCCTGGCAAGTTACGCATTTGCAAATCTCAGAAGCCGAGCACCGCGCTCGTTGTGTGGCCTTGCAGGGCCACCTGACAGCCCAGCGCTTGCGGGGTGTCGTGCTGTTCGATGCGGACTACATCAAGTATTTTACGGGCTTTGCCTTCATCCCCACCGAACGCCCAATGGCCTTCTTGATGAACGCAGCGGGCGAGCGCGCGCTCTTTGTGCCGCGCCTGGAGGTTGAGCACGCCGAAAGCCTGGCGCTGATCGACCGCGTTTTTCATTACCTGGAATATCCCCACGACCCACACCCCATGCAAATCCTGGCCGAGCACCTGGCGGAGTTCGGGATCACCGGGCGGGTGGGTGCGGATAGCGACGGCTATCCATGGATTCTGGGCTATCGCGGGCCAGAGCTTTCGACCCTTACCGGGTTGACGGTGGAGCACGTACGCGCCTTTGTGGAAGATCAGATGATGATCAAGTCTCCAGCGGAGCTGGCCCTGCTGGCTGAAAGCGTCCGCTGGGCGAACCTGGCGCACACCCTCTTACAGCGCTATACCGCAGTGGGCCTTACTGAAACCGAGGTCAGTGAGCGCGCCAGCCAGGCGGCCACCCGCGCCATGCTGGACGCCATCGGACCCGTTTACCGCGCCCAGAGCAACACCTACAGCGGCGCGATTGCGGGCTACCGTGGCCAGATCGGGCGGAACAGCACCATCCCACACGCGCTGGCCAATAACCTGACCTTTCAGCCGGGCGATGTGCTGGTCACGGGGGCCAGTGCGCCGGTCTGGGGCTACGTCTGCGAGCTGGAACGCACCATGGTGATGGGGCAACCCAGCGCCGAAGTAGAGCGCTTTTTTGGGCATATGCTGGCGTTGCAGGAAATCGCCTTCGAAGCGCTGCAACCCGGCGCTGTGTGCGCGGATGTGGACCGAGCCGTGCGCGCCTACTATGAACAGCACGACCTGATGCCCTATTGGAAGCACCATGTGGGCCACGCTATCGGCCTGCGCTATCACGAAGGGCCGTTTCTGGATATTGGCGACACCACCGAGCTTCGCCCTGGCATGGTCTTTACCGTGGAGCCGGGCCTGTATGTGCCGGGGGTGGGGGCTTCCGCCATTCGGATACCGTGCTCATCACTGAGGACGGTTGCTTGTTGATGACTTACTACCCACGCGACCTGACCAGCCTGACGATCCCTTGCTAAGGGCAGCTCAGAAGATGCTTTTTGTAACCTGTATTACAGGTTTATAGGATGTATACTGAAGGAGAAGGTGGAGCCCCGGCAGGGCTGCACCTGGAGCACAATTGTTACAACAGGTACGGAGACAAATCCTCATGAAAAAAGTGGTGACTTTTGGCGAAATCATGTTGCGGCTCTCGCCGCCCGGCTATCAGCGCTTTGTGCAGGCGCGCAGCCTGGACGTGATCTACGGCGGCGGGGAGTCGAACGTGGCCGTCTCGCTGGCCAACTATGGCATGGCGGCGGAGTTCGTCACGCGCCTGCCCACGAATGACCTGGGCGATGCGGCCATTGCCTACCTGCGCCAGTTCAACGTAGGGACGCAACACATCTTGCGGGGTGGCGAGCGGCTGGGCATCTACTTTCTGGAAATGGGCACCATGCAACGCGGCAGCAAGGTTGTGTACGACCGCGACCACTCTGCCATCGCCACGGTCGAGCCAGGCATGATCGACTGGCGCGCGGTTTTTGCAGAGGCGGATTGGTTCCACTGGACCGGCATTACCCCGGCTATCAGCGCGGGGACCGCTGCTGTGGCCCTGGAGGCGGTGCAGGCTGCCCGTGAAATGGGCGTGACCGTCTCCTGCGACCTTAACTACCGCAAAAATTATGGAACTGGGGCCGTCCGGCCAGCGAAGTGATGCGCGACCTGGTTGAATATACGGATGTGGCCATTGGCAATGAGGAAGACGCCGAGAAGGTCTTTGGCATCCATGCACCAGAAACGGACGTCACCGCCGGGAAGGTCGAGGCGGACCAATACCGCACCGTCTGCGAACAGCTCAACGCGCAGTTCCCGAACCTGAAGACCATCGCCATCACGCTACGTGGCTCGATTTCCGCCAGCCACAACACCTGGTCGGCGGTGCTGTGGCACCAGGGAACCTTCTTCAGCGGGCGGCAATACGACATCACGCACATGGTGGACCGGGTGGGCGGTGGCGATTCCTTTATGGGCGGCCTGATCTACGGCCTGCGCACCTACGGGGAAGATCGCCAGCGCGCCCTGGAATTTGCCATCGCCGCTTCGTGCCTCAAGCACGGCATTTTTGGCGACTTCAACCTGGTGACGGTGGATGAGGTCGAAAAGCTGATAGGTGGGGATGCCTCTGGGCGCGTCGGCGCGCTAATCAAGGGCGATCCAGCGACATTCCATAGGGCGGCAGGGTCAACCTGCTGCCCGGTTCTCTCGTCCTGGTGCAAAACATCACGCCCCGCGCCGGGTAGCTCGACCTGCTGGGGGGCTCCACTGAAGTTGAACAGCGCCAGCAGGGTTTGCTGCGGTGCGCTGCGGCGCAGGGCCAGCACCCCCGCCTGGCCCAGGTCCAGGGCGGCTTGCGCGGCGTTGGGGTGAAAAGCAGGCTGGGCGCGCCGAATGCGGATAAGTTCGCGGTAGCGCTCAAAAACCTGGGCGCGGAAGCTGCCCGGCGTTGCCAACTCGGCGCCTAGTGGCTTAGCATCCAGCACGGCGCGGTTGATGGCGCGGGGATAACCGGCCTGTTGCATGCCTGCCAGGTCATTATGCGACCCCAGCAAGCTATGGATGTACACCGCTGGAACGCCCGCCAGCGCCAGCATCACCCCCTGAGAGAGCAGGAAGCGCGCCACCTGTTCTGCCTGAGGGGCGGCGGGGTCGTTCACGGCGTCTACATAGCTGCAATTGATTTCGTAGGGGCTTTGCGAGCCATCGCTGTTGGCTTTGTATGAAACATGCCCACCCAGCGCCAGCACATGATCCAGCAGGCGTTGCAGCTCCTGCGCGCTGAGGATGCCTTCTACCGGGCGCACGCCGATGCCATCATGCGAGGCGGTGAAGTTAAAAAACGTGGTCTGCGGAGAGGGCGTTTCCAGCGTGTTGATCCACTCTCGCAGCTTGGTGGCATCCCCGGCCAGCAGGCTATAGAAGAGCAGCGGGGGCAGGGTGAAGTTATAGACGAGATGGGCCTCGTTGTGGCCATCCCCAAAATAGGCGATGTTCTCGGCGTGGGGCACGTTGGTTTCGGTGATGATCAGGGTGCCGGGCGCGGCGGCGTCCAGCACGGCGCGCATGCTCTGAATCACACGGTGGGTTTCGGGCAGGTGGATGCTGGAGGTCCCGGCGACCTTCCACAAATAGGCGATGGCATCCAGGCGGATGAGCCGCGCGCCCTGGCTGACGTAAAAGAGCAGCGCATCCAGCACGCTGAGCAGGGTTGTGGGATCGCGGAAGTCCAGGTCTACCTGGTCGGCGCTGAAGGTGGTCCAGACGTACACCACCGAGCCATCCGGGCGCTGGAAGGGGGTGAGCAAGGGCGTGGCACGTGGGCGGGTCACCTGGCTGAGGTCGGTAGCGGGTTCTTCGGAGCGAAAGCGGCCCACGAAGGCCGGGTCTGCGGCCAGGTAGTGCCGGAACCACTCGCTTTGCGCGGACATGTGGTTAAACACGGCATCCAACATCAGCGCGAAGTCCTGCCCCAGCGCTTGAACATGCGACCAATCCCCAGCGCCGGGTCCACCGCGTAGTAATCGATCACAGAAAAGCCATCATCCGAGGAATAGGGATAAAACGGCAAGACATGAATGCCAGAAAACACGCCTTGCAGGTGTTCGCGGGCAAACTGGTGCAGCGTTTGCAGGGGCGGCGTATCCGCCTGGCGCAGGCTGCCGCCATAGGTGATGAGCAGCACATCTTGCTCGCTGAACAGCGGGCCGGGCGCCAAGGGCGGCAACTGACTGGCATAGCGCGCCAGAAGTTGCTCGATAGCTTGGTTGACGGTGGCGGCCTGGTCGGCGTAGAGGTCCTGGAGCAGGGGAAGCAGGTTAGGTGTGGGCATGGGCTCTGGCTTTCTGGTCTAGCGGCCCGATTATGATAGCGGAGGGGGGCAGCCTGGCAACTGCTGAAGACCGCCCCGTTGCAGGGTCGCTAGCGGATCACCCCCAGGGCCTTGCCCACCTGGGCGAAAGCCTCCAGGGCCTCTTCCAGGTCTGTTTGCGAGTGTGCGGCGGAGTTCATCACGCGGATGCGGGCTTTGCCCTGGGCCACGGTGGGGTAGCCAATGGCCATCGCAAAGACGCCCGCCTCAAACAGGCGGCGGCTGAACTCCTGGGCCAGCGGTGCCTCGCCCAGCATCACTGGGATGATGGGCGTCTGGCTGGCGCCGGTGTCAAAGCCCAGCCCTTGCAGGGCCTCGCGGAAGAAGGCCGCGTTGCTCCACAGGCGTTCGACGCGCTCTTCGGAGGCTTGCAGCAGGCCCACGGCAGCCAGGCAGGCGGCGGTGTCGGGGATGCTCATGGCGCTGGAAAACAGGAAAGGCCGGGCGCGCTGCCGCAGCCAGTCGATGATGTTTTGCCGACCGGCCACCAGCCCACCCACCACGCCAAACGCCTTGCTGAGCGTCCCGACTTCCACATCTACCCGGCCATGCAGCCCAAAGTGATCCACAATGCCGCGACCGCCGCGCCCCAGCACGCCTTCGCCGTGGGCGTCGTCCACCATCAGCAGGATGTTGTGTTCCTCTGCCACGGCCACCAGTTGGTCCAGCGGGGCAATATCGCCATCCATGCTAAAGACCCCATCCGTGATGATCAGGCGGCGCTCGTATTCGGTTTCTTCAGCGATCTTGCGGCGCAGGTCGTCAACATCGTTGTGGGCATAGGCCACGATTTTAGCGCGGCTCAGGCGGCAGCCATCAATGATGCTGGCGTGGTTGAGCTGGTCCGAGAAGATGACATCGCCCCGGCCCACCAGCGCCGGGATGGTGGCCAGATTGGCCGCAAAGCCGCTTTGCAGGGTGATGACGGCCTCCGCGCCCTTGAAGGCGGCCAGGCGGTGCTCCAACTCGATGTGCGGACGCATGGTCCCCGCGATGCTGCGGACAGCGCCCGGCCCAATGCCATATTGATCAATGGCCTGTTTGGCGGCCTCGCGCAGCAGGGGATGGTTGGCCAGGCCCAGGTAATTGTTGGCGCAGAGGTTGATCACGGGTTGGCTATCGACGACCAGGCGCGCATCCATCGGGCTGTCGATGGTGCGGATGTGGTTAAACAGCCCCTGGGCGTGTAGGTCCTGGAGTTGTGTTTCTAAATAGGCGGTTCGGTTGGCGTCCATCGCACAGGCCCCTTTCTCGGGGAAAAAAGGCGATCTTTGCCCCGCATTCTAGCACGCCTGCCCGCCAACGGCGATGCTTAGGCTGGTTGGGCCGTCACCAACTGGTTGAGGTGCTGGTCCATCGTCAGGATGAAATCCAGCGCGTGGTCGTAGTTGTCGAAGGCGCGGTAGCGCAGGTCAAAGAGGCGGCTAGCCGCCGCGCCCAGCATCTTGATGAAGGGCGTCACGCGGGAGTCCGGGCAAAGCACCAGCACCGTCCACCCCAGGTTATCTTGTTCGTTGCGGTGGATGGTGCTGCTGATTTGCTTCAGGGTCAGGTCGATCTGGTGCAGGTCGCGCAGGTCCAGCAAAATATGGACAAAATGGGTCCCCTGCACATGGGCTAGATGCGCCTGGGTTTCGGACTGGACGCTGTTCAGGTCGTTGATGTCGAAGCAACCGAAATAGCGTTGGTAGAGAATGCTGTCCTGGGCTAGCCAGGAGATTTCAAATGGCATGGTGGTGCGTCCTCAGTTGATCCTTGTGCCCATCTCCCATCAGGATACACCAGAACGGCATGGGCTGTGTGTTTTGGTCGGACATTTTAATTTCTGGCTCATGCGCGGTGAACGTCGTTTAGCCAACGCCCCGGTGGGGGCTTGCGGATGTCGATCTGCACGCGCAAGTAGGTTTCCAGAGGCACGCGCAGGGCACTCAGGTAGTGGTGCAGGGGGCGGTTGTGGCCCGTGATCAGGACCAGGTGCGGGGGAGGGTCAGCGCTGGCGGCACTCAGTAAACCGGGATCAAACAGGGACGGCGCGGCAATCCGGGTGACGCGGCTCACATCCAGCAGAATTCGCGTCTGGGAGAGGCCAGGTTGATCCATCCAGGCCGTGATAGCCTGATTGAGCGCTTGCAGGTCTTCGTGTTGGACAGCCGCCCAGAGGTGGGCAGCAAAAATCGGGCGTGCAGTGTGCAAAGTGGCCCGGCTGATCAGGTAGGGCATCACGGCCTCGTAAGCTGCAAAGTAACTGATGTATGGAGGGATTTTAGGGAAAGGCGCCGTTAAAACCCATAAAGGGTGCATGAGAGTCTATTGAGAACGAATTTATTTGTGTGATGGTTGGGCAAGTCTGCGCTGGTGCTTCACAAGCGCGGCACTGCGTGCTACGATACCTGTTCTCGAGGTCGTGGGCCAGCGGCCTCTCGGTTGACGTTAGGGTAAGAGGTGCTGTATGACCATCCGCCAGGAACGCATTCGCGAACTCATCCATAGCCGTCTGAGCCACCTGCTGCAATACGATGTGACCGACCCAGCCTTGAGCGGCGTCACCGTGACGGAGGTCAAGCTGGATCGCGAAATTCAATATGCCGATGTTTACGTCCATGCACTGGGTGCGGACCGCCGCGAAGAAGAAGTGATGGCCGGGCTCAGGCGGGCCAATGGGTGGCTACGCCGCGAGGTGGCCAATCGCCTGCGGATTCGCCATATGCCCAATCTGCACTTCCACTGGGATCACCAACTTCAGGCTGCGGACCACATCGAGGCGCTGTTGGATACGCTGAAGGACGAGACCTCTTCGGCTGGCACGCCA
Source organism: Anaerolineae bacterium (assembly GCA_012031655.1). GTDB lineage: Bacteria > Chloroflexota > Anaerolineae > Aggregatilineales > J027 > JAAUUD01. Next base: position 8,527 of record JAAUUD010000076.1, read on the forward strand.
CCACCTGAGGAGAACTCACCCAGGACGGCTGGCTGAAGTTCCCAAAATAACCCAAGTAAGTCCCAATCAGGCGGCCTGGCTCCTGCGCTTCGCCCAGCCTGCGGTACAATATCAGCAGGTGAGCGAGAGGGTATGCGGCCATGTGGGGAAAAAGCAGCCTGTGGTTTGGCCTGGGAATGCTAGCGGCCAGCCTGTGGACGGGCTACCAGCAAGAAAAGCGGTTCCAGAAATTGCTGGATGCCCAGCACCAACGCTGGCGCCAGGAAGCCGAGCAGCATTACGCCCAGGTCGAGGCGCTGTTCAGCCTCTATAGCCTGCTGAAGCCACGGGCACCCTTGCCGCTGATGCGCCGCTGGGCCATCTCCCCGGATTTTGCCAAGCTGATCCTGAGCTTGATTCAGAACCAGGCGCCGGCCCAGGTGGTCGAGCTGGGCGCGGGTGTTTCCACGCTGATCAGCGGCTACGCCCTGGAGCAATGCGGCCATGGCGGCCAGGTCACGGCGCTGGATCATCACCCGACCTTTGCCGAGCAAGCCCGCCGCCACCTTCAGGAACATGGCTTGCAGGCGGTGGCGCGTGTGCTGGATGCCCCGCTGCGCTGGCAAAAGGTGGAGGACAAGCCCTACCGCTGGTACAGTTTGTCCCCAGAACTCCCCGCGCAGATCGACTTGTTGATTGTTAGACGGGCCGCCTCAGCAGGGCGTGAGCAGTGCTCAGGTGCGCTACCCGGCGGTGCCGCTCCTCTTGGGTCACCTGGCCAGGGGGGCGCTCATCCTGCTGGATGACGCCGACCGAAGCGAAGAACAGACCATTGTGCGGCGCTGGGAACAGCATTACCCGGTGCGGCAGGTCCGCAGCTATCCCACCGAACGCGGCGCTGTGGTGTTGGAATACCTTGGCTAGGGCGGGCCTGGCCGGGTGATGGGGAGAACCTGTCCGATTAGCCAGGGCCAGAAATACCCCAGCTGGCAGTTGAACCCCTGCTGTCCACCCCCTACAATGGCCTTAATGAGCCTTCCGAAACAAGCAGCAGGCGGAAACTGTGTTCGAGCAATTTATCACCTTCCTCTACACACGCGACCTGGCCAGCACGGCGGCCTTTTATGAAAACGCCCTGGGCTTGCCCCTGGTGCGCGATCAAGGCGACTGCCGCATTTACCAGATCAGCGCGAATGGATTGCTGGGTTTCTGTGAGCGAGACACGGCCCCCACGCACCCGGCGCCGCTGATTGTGACCTTCATCACGCAAGGGGTGCAGGACTGGTACGCACGGATGCAGGCGCGCGGGGTCGTTTTCGAAAACCGCCCACCATCAACCCCAAATACAACATTGAGCACTGCTTTCTGCGCGACCCCAACGGATATCTGATTGAGGTGCAGCGCTTTCTCGATTAGCGCCAGCGCATTTATCGGCTCTATACTAAATGAACGGACACCCTCGCGGGAATGAAGGACGCAACCATCATGCAAACATTTCCCTTCCACGCCAGCAGCGTCAACGAAGTGCACCAACGCCTGACTGAACTCCCCCAGCGCCCCCACTTTGCCATTGTCTTTGCCTCCATTGTGCATGATCTGAGTGCCCTGCAAGCCGTTTTTGTTCAAGCGGGTGTGCCGTTGCTTGGCGCGAGTTCCTCGGGGGAAATCCTGGTGACAGGCGCAGAAGACCCGGTATACGCCGAGCATATTGTGGTGATGCCTTGCGTGATGCAGCACCCGGCGGCTTTTGTGGTGCGCGGTTTTGACGGCAGCGGTGCCGATGCAGCCGCGCTGGGGCAACAGGTGGGCCGCTGGGCGGGGGCCAGCTTTGCACAGCCCGCGCTCTTGCTGGTTAGTGCCGGGCTAACCACGGATGGCGAGCAGGTCTTGCGAGGGGTGGAGGCCGTGCTGGGCACTGAGGTGCCGGTGTTCGGTGGCCTGGCAGGGGATGACCTGCGCATGCAACAACCGCTGGTGTTTGACCAGCACCACATTTACCCCAATGGAGCGGTGGCCCTGGCGCTGGATCGAAGCATTGTGCAGGTGAGCGGCGTGGCTTCCAGTGGGTGGCGCGCGGTGGGCCGCGAAATGGTGGTCGACCGCGCAAAAGGCAACGTGGTCTACACCCTGGACGATAAGCCCGCGCTGGATATTTACCAGGAATACCTGGGCGTGAACGCTAACACGAGCACCAGCATAACCGCCGAGTACCCTTTGCAGATTGTGCGGCCCAAGGGGTATAGTGTGCTGCGCGCCTCGATGGTCATCAACCCGGCAGACCGTAGCATTATCTATGCGGGATCGGTGCCGCAGGGGGCGCGGGTGCGCTTTTGCGTGCCGCCGGGCATGGAGATCATCGACCACGCCCTGAGTGAGATCCGCGCTTTTCGAGATAGCGCACCCCAGGCAGAAGCCTTGGTGCTGTTCAGTTGCAAGGGGCGGCATAACGCGCTGGGCCCGATGGCCGAAGACGAGATCAAGCCCATGCAGCAACTCTGGGGCGCGCCGCTGATCGGCTTCTACACTTATGGCGAGATCGGTCGCGGGCTGGACCAGTCCAGCGACTTCCACAACAATACATGCGTGCTGGTTACGCTGGGGGAACGGATGCCCACAGAAGGAGCAACGGAATGAAGCATGATCTGATCCTGCTGAGGGAGGCTCTCGAGCAGCTTAGCCCGGATGAAGCCACCGCGCATGATCTGTTGGCGGCGCTTCGGCGCATCGAGAAAGAGTACGAACGCGCCACCTTTCAGAGTGCACGTGCTTCGGATGAAAAAGTGGTGATGAGCACCCTGCTGGCCAAAACCTCGGATGATCTGCTGGAGGCCGTGCGTCGTGCAGAGGCTGCCAACCGTTCCAAGAGTGCTTTTCTGGCCAACATGAGCCACGAACTCCGCACCCCGCTGAATGCCATCATCGGCTATACAGACCTCTTGCTCACCCAGATTTACGGCGACCTGAACGAGAAGCAACGCGACCGGCTCCAGCGGGTGATGGCCAATGGGAACCACCTCCTGCGCCTGATCAACGATATCCTGGACCTGAGCAAGATCGAAGCCGGGAAGTACGAGCTGCATTTAGAGGCCGTGCCCGTGCGCGAAATGCTCGAAAACACGCTCTTCGCGGTGCGGGACCTGGCCGACCAGAACGCCAATCAACTCGATCTGATTGTGGAAAACGAGCTGGGCGCCATGCGCACCGACCGCACCCGCCTCAAGCAAATCCTGTTTAACCTGCTGAGCAACGCCTGCAAGTTCACCCGCGAGGGGCAGGTGAGCCTGCGCGCTTGGCGCCGGGCAGAACATGCGCAGGAGTGGCTGCATTTCGAGATCGTTGATTCGGGCATCGGCATTGACGCCGGGCAGCTTCAGCGCATTTTTGATGAGTTTGAGCAGGCAGACACCTCCCCAACGCGGCTGCATGGGGGGGCGGGCCCCCCCCCCCCCCCCCCCCCCC
>JAAUUD010000077.1 GCA_012031655.1 Anaerolineae bacterium
CCCCCGTCGAAGTGGCGGAGCCGCCGACCCCGCAACCGCAACCCACCCCGCAACCCGACCGCCGAAGTGGCACCTGATGCCGAAGAAGCGCCGGACTACGACCTCTACATGGAAGAACCCGAAGCCTTTGAAGAGGAAACCGACCTGGACCTAACCTCGGGCGATAAGGAAAAGAAAAAGTCGAAAAAGAAAGCCAAAAATCGCCGCCGCCAGTTGGTCTACGACGAGGAAATTGGCGAAGTGGTGGCCAAGCGCATCCGCAAGCGTGGCGAAGGCGATGACGACTACGAGGAGTACTTCTAAACCACCATGCCCACCCGTTCCAGGCCAAAGCACGTCCCGCAGCGGACCTGCGTGGTCTGCCGCACAACCGACGCCAAACGCCGCCTCACCCGCCTGGTGCGCACGACCGAAGCAGGGGTCCAGATGGACCCCACCGGGAAGCGCGCCGGGCGAGGGGCCTACCTGTGCGACAACCCCGCTTGCTGGCAACAAGCCATCAAGGGGGAGGTGCTGAACAAAGCGCTGCGGACAACGCTCTCTGAAGCGGACCGTGCACACATTGCTGCGGCTGCCCCGCCGCTTGCTGGCGAGGGTGCCTCGATAGATGAACAGAGACAGGATAAACCAGAAAGGTAGCCCATGACAACCAAAGAGCAGGATAAGCAAGTACTCATCATCCCAGATTATCTAACGGTGCGCGAACTGGCGGACCTGATGCGCGCCAGCCCGATTGAAGTGATGAAGCAACTCATCGCCAACGGTATTATGGCGTCCATCAATCAGCAGATTGACTACGACACCGCCGCCATCGTCATCGAGGAAATGGGCTTTCAGGCGCGCTCCAAGGCAGACGTTCAGAAAGAAGAAGAGCGCCAGAAGGCCATCGAAAACCTGCCTGCCTGGAAGAAACAATACGCCCAGGAAGACAGCCAGAAACTCTCCCGACGGCCCCCAGTGGTGACCATTCTGGGCCATGTCGACCACGGCAAGACCTCCCTGCTGGATGTGATCCGCAAGGCGCATGTGGCAGAGGGCGAAGCGGGCGGCATTACACAGCATATCGGCGCCTATCAGATCGAGCACAATAGCGAGAAAATCACCTTTCTGGATACGCCAGGCCACGCGGCCTTTACCGCCATGCGGGCGCGTGGCGCCCAAGGGGCGGATGTGGCGGTGCTGGTGGTGGCGGCGGATGACGGCGTGATGCCCACCACGCGCGAAGCGCTAAACCACGTCCGCGCCGCTGATGTCCCGGTGGTTGTGGCGCTGAACAAGGTCGATAAGCCCAACGCGAACCCCGATCTGGTCAAAAACCAGCTTTCAGAAATGGGCCTGACGCCTGACGAATGGGGCGGGAGCACCCTGGTGGTGCCGGTCTCGGCCAAAACTGGCCAGGGCATCCAGGACCTGCTCGAAGCCATCCTGATGACCGCCAGCGAGCAGGACATCCAGGCCAACCCCAACCGCGATGCGCGCGGCGTGGTGCTGGAAAGCCGCACGGAATCAGGGCGTGGCCCGGTGGCGACGCTGCTGGTCCAGAATGGCACGCTCAAGGTCGGGGATGTGGTGGTCGCAGGCACAGCCTATGGCAAGATCAAGGCCATGTTCGACGAAAACAACAACCGCCTGCAAAGCGCCACCCCGTCCCGCCCGGCGCTGGTGATGGGCCTGGACCATCTGCCGTCGGCGGGCGATAGCTTTGAGGTGGTTAAGGACGTCAAGGCTGCGCGGGTGATCGTGGAGCAACGCGAAACCGTGGCCAGCGAAGCCGCTGATAGCGCCCGGACGCCCACGCAAACCCTGGAATCCTTCTTTGCGCAGTTCAATGCGGGCGAAACCAGCGTCCTGCGGTTGATTGTTAAGGTAGACGTGGATGGCTCGTTGCAGCCCATTGTGGACTCGCTCGAGAGCATCAAGGTCTCGGACAAGGGCCTGAAGGTGGACATCATCCACGCCGAAGTTGGCGAGATCACCGAAAACGACATCAACCTGGCACAGTCCACCGGTTCAATTGTCATTGGTTTTAACGTGGACCCCGACAATGCGGCCCGCCGTGCTGCGGAAAACTACGGGGTAGACATCCGCACCTACACCGTGATCTACACCCTGCTGGAAGACATCGAACTGGCGCTGCAAGGCATGCTGGAGCCAGTCTATGAAGATCGCGTGATGGGCCGGGCCGAAGTGCGTGCCGTGTTCCGCATCCCCAAGATTGGTCATATCGCGGGGTGCATGGTGATGGATGGCGCCATTCGCCGTAACCAGAAAGCGCGCGTGATGCGCCGGGGTCAGGAAGTTGCCCACAAGCAGTCTGTGACGAGCCTGAAGCGCCACACCGAAGACGTGCGCGAGGTACGCCAGGGCTTCGAATGCGGGATTGGCCTGGCAGATTTTGAGGATTTCCAGGAAGGCGACATCGTGGAATTCCTAGAGTCGGTGCGTGTTAGCTAAGCCGGGCGCGTTGCGCCGTGGCCTGTGGAGACGGGGGGACTCTGGAAAGGGTCCCCCCATGTTTTATCTTAGCGATCTGAGGCTAGCCCGTGCGGTGCCCAGGGCAGGTTCTTCGCCGCCTAATTCCGCCGGACTGCCTTGGCCTGGTCTACGGGTGCGGTCGGTGCTGCATCAAAGTCCGGCAGGCGGGTTTCGACCTCGCGCACGGCGGGGATGAGGGCGCCAGTCACGGCCACACCTGCCCCGGCCAGGCCCAAGCCAACCAGCATCAAGCCCATCCCGGCGCCATCCCCCGTGCCCACCAGCCCACCAAAGACCGCCGCCAGGTTGCCGCCCTCTTGCATCCCTGGCTCAAAAGCCGGTCGGCCAGCGGCCCAGCCATCAACATCCCCACGGGCAAGGTGATCTGGGCGATCATGCGGCGCGCGAAAAAACGCGCCCCTGCACATCTGGCGGGGTTTTGGATTGCCAGATGGCCTGGTTCGAGCCGTTGATAAACGGGAGGGAGAAAGTCATCAGGAACGCTGCCAGGGTCCAGACCACCAGGTCTTGCCCCAGCCCCAGCAGGCTTACTCCCGCCAGGCTGCTAAAGAACATCCCCCCCATCACCGCCCAGACGTGCCGGCGCGGGCCACCCCAAACGCTCATCACCAGGCTACCGATCACGCCACCCACGGCCCCAACCGATTGCACACTGGCCAGCGCCACCTGATCACTGCCACTACGGGCCAAGATATAGGCAGCCTGGAGCACCACGCCAAAGGCCCCCACAAAATTGATGCCGGTAAAGACCAGCTGCAGCCCCAGCAGGCTGGGGCGCTCGCGGATGAACTGGAAACCGTACCAGGACTCATGCCAGAGGTTCCCGCGCGCCGCGCGCCCCGCCTCCGAAATCGGCGCAGCGGGAATAGGCACCACTGCCAACGTGGCAATCGCCACCAGAAAGGTCAGGATGTCCAGCAGCAGGATGCCACCGACCCCAATCAACCCAATCAACGCCCCGGCCAGAATCGGCGCCAGGATTTGCGAACCCGTCTCTGCCAAAGAGAGCAACCCGGCGCGCGCCCGAAACTGCTCTCGTGGCAACAGGGTGGAAATGGCGGCGGAATAGGCCGGGAACTGGAATGAATTAAAGGCGCCGCTGATGGCTGCGCCCACGTAGAGGTGCCAGATTTGCAAAGCATCTGCGTTATAGAGCAACAGCGTGGCCACCGTCACCAGCCCGGCGGAGAGGTCCGTGCTGGCCATGATCAGCTTCCGGTTGTAGCGGTCGACCATCGCGCCGGAAAGCGGGCTCAGCAGCACCATCGGCGTCATGAAGAAAAAAATAGTTAGCGCCAGGGCCGTGGCCTGGCCCGTTTCTTCCCAGGCCCAGATCGCCAGGGCAAAGCTGGTCATCCCGGTGCCGACCAGCGAAATCACCTGCCCAAACCAGATCAGCAAAAAGGCGCGCATCCCCTGCCAGCGAAGCATTGTATGGGTCCTTTCTTCCGGAACTTGGCACCAGGAACCACTGAATAGAGAAATTTACCCCAGGTTAAGGAACGTACAAGGTCTTTTACGCTGGACGCAAGGCACCAGTTCAATATAGGTCCCTTGGCCCGCGCGCGTCAACTTTTTGCAAAACGCCCGAAGCGGGCTCCGGCTGGCATACAATAGAGGCACAGCGCATGCACCATACTCGTTGGAGCATCGACCGAAAAGCAAAAGGAGCCGAACTCATGCCTAAACAACGCCTGACTCTGTTCGCAGGGACCGCCCTGGCCCTCTGCCTGATTGTGGCCCTGCTGTTGGCCGTGAGCCTCCCGCCCTCGCGCCAGGCAGACGCCCAGCGCCCTCCACTCCCCACTGTTAACCTCCCCGGTGGCGGTGGCGAGAACCTCCGCGCCACGGCCAACGCGCTAGCCACCAACGCCGCAAACGTGCAGCAAGACCTGCAAAGCCAGAGCGAGAACAACCGTGCCACCCTCGAAGCCGCTGCCGAGAGCTTTAGTGCAACCCTCCAGGCTGGCGCGGTGGACCTCCAGGGCACGCTGGAGGCTGCCGAGGTCAACCTCCAGGGCACGCTCACTGCGCTGCAAACCAACGTCCCAACCACCCTCGAAGCCAATAGTCTGGGTAGCCTGGCCACCCTGGAATACCTGGCGACCCTGGAATACCTGGCGACCCTGGCGAATGTGGACCAGGGCAGCCTGGCCGCCACCGCAACCGCCGTCTTCGGGCAAATTAGCGAGAGCGAACTTAGCCCCGAACAACTGGAATCGCTGGAAGCCTGGCTCCGCAATGCGGACGTTACCTACGACCCCGCCACGCAGACCTTCGCGATCAACGCCACACGCTCCGAAGCCGCCATTAACGCGGTCATTGCCGAGGCCTTGGCACAGGCCGGTTACCCAGCAGATAGCCTCTACACCAACCTGGTGCCGGGCGGGGCCATCGTGACCTTCCGCACGGCAGAGGGGGTTGCCGCGCTCTACATTAGCCTGAGCGCCGTGGACGGAGAGATCAGCGGCGAGGTGCTGAGCGTTAACGCCAACGGCTTTGACCTACCCGCCGACGCCGTCGAGGAAATTGAAGCCCAGCTCGAAGCCGCCTTGGCTGCCCTGCTGCTCCAGATCGACCCCGAACAGGTGGTCTACCAGGTGCTGGCTTTGGTCATCACCGAAGACGCGCTGACCCTGAATTACCTGGTCAGTTTGCTGCCGCAATAGGCCGCCCAGAGGCACCCTGCGGGGTGCCTCTCCCGACTTCGCCTTCAAAGCGGTAGCCACCTTTTGCTATACTAGGGCCAGCATCAAGTTGAATTGTGGAGAAACAAGCGATGTCTGGGCATAGTAAATGGTCCACCATTAAGCGCAAAAAGGGCGCCGAAGACGCCAAACGCTCCAAAATCTTCACCCGCCTGGCCCGCGAAATTACCACGCAGCCCGCGAGGGCGGTGGCGGCGACCCCGAAGCCAACCCGCGTCTGCGCCTGGCCGTGGATAAGGCCCGCGCGGCCAACATGCCAAAAGACAACATCCAGCGCGCCATTGACAAAGCCACTGGCAAGGGCGATGACGGTATCCAGATGGAAGAGGTGATCTACGAAGGCTACGGCCCCAATGGGGTCGCCATCCTCATCGAAACGATGACCGACAACCGCAACCGCACCCTGGCGGAGATCAAGCACGCCTTTAACCGTGGGGGCGGCTCGATGGGTCAGGCCGGGGCGGTCCAGTGGCAGTTCACCCAGAAAGGCTACATCCAGGTGAACCCCGATGGCCATGATTTTGACGCGGTGTTTATGGTGCTGCGGAAGCCGGAGCCGAAGACGTGGACCAGGATAACGAGATCATCAACATCTACACCCCGCGCGAAAGCCTCTACGAAGTGGCGCAGGCGCTGGTTGATCAAAATATTGGCATTACAGATAGCCAACTCATCTGGCTGGCCCAGAACGAAGTAGACCTGGACCCGGATCAGTCCGTGCAGGTGCTCAAATTGATCGAACGCCTGGAAGAACTGGACGACGTGCAAAACGTGGCGTCTAACCTGGCCATCTCAGACGCCGCGCTCGAAGCCTTCAGCGCGAGCTAAGGCGATGTTGATCCTGGGCCTGGACCCCGGCACGGCCACCACAGGCTATGGCCTGGTGCACGAAGCCGCCGATGGCAGCCTGGCAGCGGTCGATTTTGGCGTGATCACCACCGCTGCCAAGGTGCCCATGCCCAAGCGCTTGCTGCAACTCCACACGGAGCTCAGGCGTTTGTTGGAGAGGTTCCAGCCCGATGAAGTGGCCATCGAGCAGCTTTTTTTTGGCAAGGCAGCCACCACTGGCATCACGGTGGCTCAGGCGCGTGGGGTGCTGCTGCTCGCCTGCGCGCAGCACAGTTTGCCGATTGCGGAGTATAAACCGTTGACCGTCAAGCAGTCGTTAGTGGGCTATGGCGGCGCAGAAAAGCTGCAAATGCAGATCATGGTGCAGCAATTGCTGAACCTGGATGCCCTGCCGCGCCCCGATGATGCTGCCGATGGCCTGGCCATCGCCATCGCGCACCTCAACGCCACCCGGATGCAGCGCATGCTCTAGCCGAGTGGTTTTGCAACCCCAGCACCGCCACAAACGTAGTATCATTGCAGTCACACAGCAAAGGAGGAGAAAACCCTATGCTACTCATCAAGCGCATTATTGCGCTCCTGTTGGATACCGTGCTGCTGAACATCGTTGGTGCTCTGTTGTTTGATGAAGCCGGTTTTGTGATCAGCTTCCTCATTGGCGCCGTGTATCAGTGGTTCTTCCTGACCCGCAACAAGGGTCAAACGTTAGGCAAGATGCTGTTGGGCATCCGCGTGGTGGCGGTGAAGTCCGGCGGCAAAATTGGCAACGTGGAAGCCATCGTGCGCTACCTTGGCTACTACGTAAACACCATTGTACTGTTCCTGGGCTGGATTGTGGGCGCCGTCACCGGACGCGGCTTCCATGACATGCTGGCCGGAACCAAAGTGGTCGACGCCTGACATTTTGCGGGGGCATGTGCTATCCTGGGAGCGCATCAGTCACCAGGAGAACCCATGCCCACCACCACCCTTCACCTTGTGCGCCATGGCGAGGTCCACAACCCCCAGGCCATCCTGTATGGACGCTTGCCCCGCTTTCGGCTGAGCGAACGGGGCCGCGAACAAGCCCGCGCTGCTGCCGAAGCCCTGCGCGCGGAGCCACTCGTGGCCGTCTATACCAGCCCCATGTTGCGCGCCCGGCAAACTGCCGGGATCATCGCAGAACCGCATAATCTGCCGGTGCAGCAAAGCGCCCTGCTCAATGAGATCCATTCACCACACCAGGGCCGCCCCTATGCTGAACTCGATGCCATCAAGTGGAACCTTTATGAAGGCATTGGCCCGGAATACGAACAACCAGAAGATATCGTGGCCCGCTTGCAACGTTTTGCTGCCCGGCTGCGCAGGAACCATCCTGGCCAGGCCGTGGCTGCCGTCACCCATGGCGATGTGGTGATCCACGCCCAACTCTGGGCGCGTGGGCTGGCGCTCACCTAACGAAAATTCGTTTTAGCGTGCAGACCGTCCACCGGGACGGCGTCCATCACCACCCTCACCTTTGAGGACCAGCCCAATCCTGCGACGTTTTCCTACCGCTTGCCCTACGCTTTGTGACAACTGCGATAAGGTTGGGGAGTGGCCAAAACGACTTTCAGCATTTGCGGTCAAGTCTCTTGACCGCGAAAGCCGGGTTTTTGGGAAAAATTACCGGGTCAACGCCATGTTTTTTGCCAAAGCAACCGTGGTTAATCGCCTGCGAGGGTTAGGCACGTGCTACAGTTACTGGCACCTGGCTCTGCACATAAAATTTGCTTTACCTCGATTCAGGGGGTAAACTGGGGGGCGCATTTCGCCAGAAATGCAGGGGGTGTATGTGGGAAAACGCAGTGCGGTTTTTGTTGTGTTTTTCTCTTCATTCACCCTTTGTTGAGTCCACTCATACATATGGAGTTAAGGGAGTTTTTCATAATGAAACGTGTCTTGCTTGTCGCCCTGGCTCTGGTGCTGCTGCTCCCTGCGGCGGTGCTGGCGCAGGTCCGGGAGAAGGTCCGTTGATCATTCAAGGGGCCGCAGGCACTTCCTTCGGCAACCTGAACCCGGTCCTGTGCAACGACAGCGGCTGCACCGATGTAGTTACGTTCATGTTCCCGTCCCTGATCGGCGTTGACCCGCCCTCTAGCAGCATTCAGCCGAACGTCGACGGTGCCCTGGCCAGCGACTGGACCATCTCTGAAGATGGGCTGACCTACACCTTCAACTTCCGCGAAGGGGAATACACCTGGAACGATGGCACCCCCATCAGCCTGGTGGATGTGGCCTTCAGCTTTGAGGCCTACCTCTCTGGCGAGAACGACTCTCCGGTGACGGACCTGTATCAGTTCTTCATCAGCGATGTGGCCGTGGACGAAGCAACCCAGACCGTCTCCATCACCTTCAACGAAGCCACCTGCGAAAACCTGCGCTATGCAGGCGTGCAGATTGTCCCGGCCCACTACTGGGGCGTGGCCAGCGTCGATGAAGTGGAGCCGTTTGACTACAGCGTGATGGACACCGACGACTTCGCCACCAACCCGGCCATCTCGGCGGGTGCCTTCCAGTTCCGTGAACTGGTCGAAGGCGAGCGTATTGTGCTGGAGGCCAACCAGAACGCCCCCGGCGCCGAAGCGGTGATCCCCGAAGGCTACCTCTACACCCTGATCCCGGACCAAACCGTGATCGTGGAGCGCTTCCTGGCGGGTGAACTGAACGTCATCGACACCCCGCAGGTGGCCGAGCGTGACCGCATCCGCGAAAGCGCGGATCACCAGTTCTTTGAGTTCGCTGGGAACTCCTGGGACTACCTGGCGCTGAACTTTGCGGACCCCGAAAACCCGCGCAGCGCTGTCTACGACACCGAGACTAACACCGTCACCGGCTACACCGACATCGACGGCAACGAATACGATAGCGAAGTGCCGCACCCGCTCTTCGCGGACACCCGCGTGCGCCGCGCTATCCAGCACGGCATTGACCTCGACGCGATCATGGAACGCGCCGTGTTTGGCGAAGGCGAAGTGATGGCCTCCAGCGTGAACCCGGTGGCCTGGAGCAAGAGCCCGGACATCCAGCCGATCCCCTACGATCCTGAGATGGCCATGCAACTGCTGAACGAAGCCGGCTGGACCATGAACGACAGCGGCGTGCTGGTCAACGAAGCGGGCGAGCCTTTCGAGTTCGAACTGCTGACCAACGCCGGCAACACCCGCCGCGAGCAGATCGGCGAGCTGGTGCAGGACCAACTGGGCCAACTGGGCATCACCGTGGACTTCGTCGCCATTGACTTCAACCAGCTCCTGGAAGTCATTGACAGCCAGGAATGGGATGCCTTCATCCTGGGTTGGCTTGCTGCCTTCCCCTTCAACCCAGACCAGACCCAGCTCTTCTCGGCCAGCCAGGACGTGGTGGGCACCGGCAACAACGCCCAGTCCTACTACAACCCTGAGTTCGAGCGCCTGACCCGCGAAGCGCTGACCGTACCGGGCTGCGACATCGAAGAACGTGCCGCCATCTACCACCAGCTGGAGCAAATCCTGCAAGACGACCAGGCCTACATCTGGCTGTTCGTCCAGGGTGGTTTCTACGCTTCCAGCGCTGATATTGACTGGGGCGAAGGGCCGTTCCCGAACCAACTGTGGTGGAACGTGGACGAATGGACCACCTCGGCCAACTAGGCTAACCCGAGCCTGAACATGCCTGGGTGCCTCCCCCCGTGGAGGCCCAGGCAAACTTCGGTCAGCGCTCGGCCCTGTTTGCCGGAGCTGACCGATTTTTTTAACCGTTGTATGGAGATTGGGCCGGAGCAAAGCGGCCCCAAGAGGACTTCTGATGACCAAGTTTTTAGTCCGGCGTATTTTGCAAGCCATCCCAACGCTCTTTGGGATCAGCATCATCTCGTTTTTATTGATGGATCAAGCGCCGGGCGACCCCGTGGCCGCGATGACGTTTGGCCCCGATACGCGTGTTGAGCAAGTTGACGACCTGATGGAGCGCTATGGCCTGAACGAACCCGTGCACATGCGCTACCTGCGCTGGTTGCTGGGGGATAAACCCATCGAAATCCTGGGGGTAGAGCTGTGGGAAGGGCGCCGCATCGAAGGGCGCCGCGACCGCGTCATCGTTGGGGATTATGCCGGTGCCATCCGAGGCGACTTTGGCAACTCCCTGTTTACGCGCCGCCCCGTGGACGGCATGATTGCCCAACGCCTGACCGCCACAGCCGAACTGGGCGTGATCTCTCTGCTAGTGGGCTTTGGGCTGGGCATTCCGCTGGGCATCTTGGCGGCGGTGTGGCAAGGCAGCCTGTTTGATAATTTTACCCGCATCGCGGCGGTTTTCTTTAGTGCGGTTCCCAACTTCTGGCTGGGCCTTATCCTCATTCTGATCTTTGGGGTTCAGTTGGGCATCTTACCTATGGGCAACCGATGCCCGCTCACCATCGAAGGTTGCGAAAATGTAACAGACCGCGCACAGCACCTCTTTTTGCCTGTGCTGGTGCTTTCTACGGGCACGCTGGCCGTGCTCTCCCGCTACATGCGTGCGGCCACCCTGGATGTCCTCAACCAGGATTACATCCGCACGGCGCGGGCGAAGGGCCTCAAGAACGGCACGGTGTGGTTTGTGCACGCCAGCCGCAATGCTCTTGTCCCAGTGGCAACCATTATCGGCCCGGCCATTCCCGGTATCCTGGGAGGGGCGCTCATCACAGAAACCATTTTTGCCTGGCCTGGGATTGGGCGCCTGGCCTATGAATCGGTCTTGCGCCAGGATTATCCGCTGGTCATGGCGATTGTCATGTTTGGCTCGGTGCTCACAGTGCTGGGCTATTTAATCTCGGACATCCTCTACGCGCTGGTTGACCCGCGCATCCGTCTGAGCTAGCCTGGCAAGGTAAAGGAAGCAAATCATGGCACAGTCAGAACAAATCCGCAGCACCACCCCCGCCGTGCAAGAAGCCGCTGGCGTGGTCAATTTGCAACAAGAAACCGCAGTCCGGGTGAACGAATCGCTGACCCGGCTGGCCCTGCGCCGCCTGCGGCGCGATTACCTTTCCATGCTGGCCATTGGCCTCCTGGGGAGCATGATCCTGCTGGCGCTCTTCTCGCCGCTCGTCGTGGAGCTGTATGGCGCCAGCTTCACCGCCACCAACAATCCCCCCCTGCTGGAAATCGGCGCCCCGGGGCACCCCCTGGGCACAGATGACCTGGGTCGCGATTATCTGGCGCGCTTGCTATATGGCGGGCGGGTTTCGCTGGGGATTGGCGTGGCAGCGGCCATCGCTTCTCTGAGCATCGGGATGATCCTGGGGGTGGCCGCCGGGTTCTATCAGGGTGGGCCTTTCAAGGTGATTGATGACATCCTGATGTGGTTCATTACCACGCTGAACTCTATCCCCTCGATCTACCTGCTGATCATCGTGGCGTCCGTAATGGCACCTACGGTTTGGTCCTTTATTCTGGTGCTCAGCCTGCTCAGCTGGACCGGGACCATGCGCCTGGTTCGGGGCGAAACCCTCTCCCACCGCGAACGTGAATATGTCATTGCGGCGCGTTCCATCGGGGCGCGGGCGCCACGCATCATGTTCCTGCACATCCTGCCCAACATCTTCTCTATCCTCATCGTGACGCTGGCCATCGACATCGGCGGGTTTATCCTGCTGGAGTCTGCGCTGAGCTACCTGGGCCTGGGCGTGCGCCCGCCCACCCCCAGTTGGGGCAACATGCTCAGCAACGCGCAATCCTTCTATTCGCGGGGCGAGCACCTGGTCATCATCCCGGGGTTGATGATCGTGATCACGGTACTGGCAACCTATGTGCTGGGCGACGGCCTGCGCGATGCCTTCGACCGCAGCCGTCAAA